>JAKALG010000071.1 GCA_021813235.1 bacterium | reverse complement strand
TATGCCAATGAGAGAGAGAAGAAAAGAACTCGAGAAAAAAATACCAGAGGCTCTTGAAATATTAAAACTAGGAGGTGAAAAAGCAAAAATTTTGGCAGCAAAGAAAATGCAAGAAGTCAGAGAGAAGATAGGAGTCAATGTATAGGTTTATCCACATATCTATTGTTGTATTTTATAAATATGCTATAATCAAGGCTTAAATATGAAAGGTTTTAAAAATATAAAAATTAATAACTTCCGCATTAACTTCTGGATTAGAGAGGAGCTATTTGTTTTTATATAAAATACGGTAATACAAAACCAAAAATATAAAAAACAAAACTGGCTCCGAAAAAAGGAAGCCAGTTTTCGTTTTAGGTTGATGTATATGTTTATGATTTATAAACACATACACCAGCCTCAAGTGAGGAAGTGGAGTTCATTCATAAATAAAAGGAGAAAATCATGGGTAAAATAACAAATGATTTTGGGTCAAATAATTTTCCTGCCTCTTTTTCAAAAGAAGAGAGAGCAGAGTCTCTCGCTTCTTTAAAAATTAAAGAAAAAATAGAGGAAGATTTTAATGCCCCTTTCAAATTAAATTCTCCAGGTTCCAAAACAGATGAGCCAATAAATGTGGAATTTAAGGAAAAAGTTAAAAAAGGGTATTTTGTAGACTACTCTTGTTAAATTTAGTTTAATAGCGGGAAGATTTATTCTTCTCGCTATTTTTATTTGTAGTATAATATACATATTATGAAAAAGAATTCCGGGCAGTATAAAAAAGAAATTATAGAAGTTTTTTCAAAAGTTTCAGGAGATAAGAATCTTATGTTTGAATTTTTGAGAGATATTTTGACGCCAGCAGAATTTGAAGAAGTTTCTCTTAGGTGGCAAATAGTTAAAAAATTGAATAAGGGGGAGACCCATAGAGAGATAGCAGGGGATTTAGGTTTAGGGATAAGTACTGTCACTAGAGGCTCTCGTGAACTTCGTAACAAAAATGGTGGTTTTGCCTTAGTTCTAAAGAAATTTTTTAAATAAATTCTAAAAAGTTATCCACAGTTTTGCTTTTAAATACACTTGTATTACTTTTTGTACATGCTACTATGTACTAGTACATGAATACAAGGAATAAAATAAATAAAAATAATGAAAATAAACTAAAACTTTGGTGGAGCGCAAAAGCGTCTGTTTTTGCGTTATTTTGTTGATTTCTATCAGCTTTACATTGAAAGAGAGCAGGAATCCATTAAAGAGCGCAAAAAACGCTCTTTTTATTATTATTTTAAATGAATTAAATTATATGAAACAAGAAATAAAATCATTAAAAAATTTACCAGATAAAGAGGGGTACTATGGTTCCTTCGGAGGACGATTTGTCCCTCCTCAATTAGAAAAGCCGTTAGAAGAAATAGAAAAAGAATATTTAATCGCAAAAAATGACCCTGCTTTCCAAAAAGAATATTTAGATTTACTGACAAACTATGCTGGTCGTCCTTCACCGTTGTACTTTGCGAAAAATCTGACAAACAAACTTGCTGGAGCAAAAATTTATCTAAAACGAGAAGATCTAAATCATACTGGAGCTCATAAAATAAATCATTGTATTGGAGAAGCTTTACTCGCAAAAAGAATGGGTAAAACAAAACTTTTAGCAGAGACGGGTGCTGGCCAGCATGGAGTGGCTTTGGCGACAGCAGCTGCCTTGCTCGGACTGAAGTGTGAGATTCATATGGGCTCTATAGACATAGCCAAACAACATCCGAATGTCGTTCGTATGAAATTGCTCGGAGCAGAGGTCGTGGAAGTAAATACTGGTGGCAAATGTTTGAAAGACGCTGTGGATAGTGCCTTTGCCAAATTTATGAATGAATATGAAACTACTTTTTTTGCCATAGGGTCTGTGGTTGGACCTCATCCATATCCGATGATGGTCAGAGATTTTCAATCTATCGTCGGCAGAGAAGCAAAAGAACAAATCTTAAAAATGGAAAATAGATTGCCAGACTATGTCATCGGTTGTGTCGGTGGCGGTTCTAATGCTATTGGATTGTTCAATGAATTTCTGGACGACGAAGTTAAACTCATCGGAGTTGAACCAGCTGGAAAAAGTTCTGCTGTTGGCGAGCATGCAGCCACTATCACCTTTGGTTCGGAGGGAATAATTCATGGGATGAAAACTATTGTTTTGCAAAATGAAAAAGGCGAACCAAACCAAGTGCATTCGATAGCTTCAGGACTTGATTATCCAGGTGTCGGCCCTATCCATGCGTATTTAAAAGATATTGGAAGAGTTAAATATACTTCCATTTCTGATGATGAGACGATAAAAGCTTTTCTAGAATTATCAAAAGTCGAAGGAATTATTCCGGCTCTTGAAAGTGCACATGCTGTGGCAGAAGCTATGAAGTTAGCTCCGAGTTTAGATAAAAATAAAATTATAATTGTAAATCTTTCTGGCCGCGGAGATAAAGATATTGATTATGTAGCAGAGTTGTTAAAGATATAAGCTCTTTTCTCTCGCTGTTTTTTTATTTAGAATGTGATAAAATAATGGCATGAAAAATAGAGTATATATTAAAGATTTGAAAGACAATGTGGGCAAAGAAGTCATCATTGCTGGCTGGGTAGATGTCCGCCGCGATCAAGGCAAAATGGTCTTTTTTGATATGCGTGATATGACGGGCAAGGTGCAAGCAGTCGCATTGCCTTCCCATGCAGAAGTTACTGAAAAATCAAAAGAAATCAGACTTGAATGGGTTCTCAAAATCACTGGCTTGGTAAACAAGCGTCCAGAGAGGAATGTAAAGGCGGATGTATTAAACGGCGACATAGAGCTTGAAATTTTAAATATTGAAATATTATCTGAAGCGGCACCTCTTCCTTTTGATATGTCTTTGAGCGGATACAATTTAGATTTAACGACTGAATTAGACAATCGCGCATTGGTTTTGAGACAACCGAAAGTGCAAGCAATTTTTAAAATTCAAGAGACGGTGATTGACGCCTTCAGAGAATTTATGAAAAAGAATATGTTTTTTGAATTTCAAGCTCCTAGTATCTCTCCAGCTGTCGCCGAAGGAGGTGCAGAAGTTTTTAAAGTTGATTATTTTGATAAAAAAGCATTTCTTTCTCAATCTCCTCAACTTTACAAACAGATAGTGATGACGGCTTTTGAAAGAGTTTTTTCTGTAAACAAAGTTTTTAGAGCTGAACCTTCATCCACCACTAGGCATTTGACAGAAGTAGTTTCACTCGACGCAGAGATGGCTTTTATTGATTCTTGGACAGATGTTCGCGATATGGCTGAAGAAACAGTCAAATATATTTTGAAACAAATTGAAATAAAAAACGAAGAGCATTTGAAATTATTAAATGCGGACCTTCCAAAAATGATAGATAAGACGCCGACTCTTTCTTTAAGAGAAGTCCAACAAAAGATTTTTGAAAAGTTTGGTCGCGATGTTCGTGGAGACAAAGACACAAATCCAGAAGATGAAAGACAAATTTGTGAAATAGTAAAAGAAGAGACAGGCTCCGACTTTGTATTTATTTATGGCTATCCAACACGCCAAAAACCATTTTATGTTTATCCAAGCAAAGAGGAACCGGAATACAATGAAGGCATGGATCTCATTTGTCGCGGAGTAGAATGGCTCTCTGGAGGACGAAGAATAAATGATTACAATCAGCTTATGGAACATGTAAAAATTTGGAAAATGGATCCAGCTAAAGTCAAAATGTTTCTAGAGGCTTTCAAATACGGAGCTCCGCCTGAAGGTGGTTTTGCCTTTGGAGCTGAACGTATTACCATGCAACTCTTGGGATTGAAAAATATACGCGAAGCTTGTATGTTCCCTCGAGACATGAACAGAATAGATGAAAGATTAACTGACGAAGGATTTTAATGAAATACACTATTACAGGCAAGGTGATAAAAGGAGATGGATACGGCAGAAAGATTGATTTTCCGACGATAAATCTAGATAGAAAACATTTTTTAAGAATGAAAGAAAAGCCGGTTTTTGGAGTCTATGCTGGAAAAGTAAACATTATGTCAAACACCCGATGTTTGACATTTAAAGCGGGGATTATTATTGGTCCGCTTGATAAAGAAGGATTACCAAAGATAGAAGCGCATTTGATAAATTTTAAAGACAATCTTTATGGGAAAAAAGTAACATTGGAAGTTGGGAAATTTATAAGAAAATTTAAAAAATTTAAAACAGAAAAAGAATTAATAGTACAAATCAAAAGAGATTTGATTATCGCTCGCAGATAATAATTTTCTGAGCCTTATCTGCGGGCTATACATAAATTATGAAAAATTATACAGGACCTATATTTATAATAATTGCAGCTCTACTCTGGGCTTTTGATGGACTCATTCGTCAACATCTTTATTCGCTTCCACCAATAACGATTATTTTCTTTGAGCATTTGATTGGCCTCCTCATTTTATCTCCTTTTGTTTTTAGATATATTTTAAAGACAAAATTAACAAAGAATGAATGGTGGCTCGTTGTCTTGATAGCTGCCTTGAGTGGGCTTTTAGGAACACTCTGGTTTACGACGGCTCTCGGCAAAGTTCATTTCATTTCCATTTCCGTAGTATTTCTTTTACAAAAACTCCAGCCTATTTTTGCTATTTCCACGGCTTCTATTTTCTTGAAAGAAAAATTTGATAAAAGATATATCAAATGGGCAGTACTTGCAGTTCTCTCTGCTTACTTTGTAACTTTTCCAAATGGCGTAGTAAATTTACAAACAGGCGAGGGGACAATCATTGCCGCTTTGTATGCATTAGGTGCTGCTTTCGTTTGGGGCTCTTCTACAACATTTTCAAAAATGCTTTTAGGAAAAATAGATTTCAAAGCCGGTACTTTTTATAGATTTCTTTTCACAATATTATTTGCTCTACCACTTTTGTTTTTGTTTGGTAGGGCAGGAGGAAGTTTAGCTTTACCGAATATCTCACAGCTTGGTTTTCTAGTTCTTATTGCCGTTTCTACTGGCATGGTTGCTTTACTCATTTATTACAAAGGGCTTGCGAAGACGCCCGTGCATATTTCTACGATTTTAGAATTAACTTTTCCTTTTATCGCCATCCTATTAGATATGATAGTAAATCACACAGTCCTCTCAATATCTCAATGGATTGCTTCTTTTGTATTAGTATTTAGTATCTACCAGATTGCAAAATTAAGAGAAAGTATATAATTAAGCTATGAACAACGATTTATTAAATAAAAAATGTATACCGTGCGAAGGGGGAGTTTTACCTTTTGACAAAGAACAAGCAGAAAAATATCTGGCA
>JAKALG010000070.1 GCA_021813235.1 bacterium | reverse complement strand
GTTTTACTTTCTCAAACTTCTCTAAAGGCCTTCCGGCTACTCTGTTTTCTCCTGCATTTAAATCATTAAATTCAGGATATTGTTCTAAAAGTTTTTTTAATTCTTTAGTTAGAGAATCATAAATTTCGTCGGTGCCAATATCTTTCGTATGATACGCATCCCGCAATCTTGCGATTTCGCTTCGCAATTTTTGTATTCTTTTTTCTGCATCAGATTCTTTCATATTAATAACTTACTTCAAGTTGTCTTTCTATACTACTCTGTCCTTGCAGACAAGAACCAGCGACACCTCCTCCGTCATTATATCCCTTAGATACAATACAAGTAGCTGAGCCACAAGAACCAGATTTATCAACAGTTACTTTTGCACAACCTTGTCTCCCGCTGCCAAGACCAGAAAGAATAAAATTCCAAGAAGGAGAAGTTCCATTTAATGGAACAGAGTTGCCATTACAGGTTATATTCGCTGGGCTAGGACTCCTAAAAGAATTGACCGTAGATTTATCATTATAAAGAGCACATTCTGCACCAGTATCAGCAGCAAAAAAGGCTTCATTTGTACTTCTGGCTTCTGTACTAAACTTAATTTCTTTTAATGCAATATTTGCAACCCCTAGTGTTATAGCTAAAATAATACTTGAGATTACAATAACAAAAAGTAAAACGAATCCTCTATTCTTTTTTATTTCTTTTTTCTTCATCATTCCACCCAGTTAAATATATTTTCTGTTAAAGTGATGTTATATGGAGTTGTCCCCTGCGTCCAAGAAACTGTGGAGGAAATTCTTACTTCGTCTTGACCCAAACCTGCTGTATCCATCCAGACAGTACGAGTGAAACCAGAATCACTGCCTGTAGAAGTACTATTATAATTTCCATTACTTAAAAATAATTTACAAAAATTAAAGTGTTGTGAGCATTTAAAAATAGCATTATTATCAGTAACAGAAAGAGAAGCATCAAAACCACATTCCCCATCTGGATTACATGGGGCCAATTTTGCTTTAAAATTACTCCAATCTATACCAGTCGTTGAGCTATACAAAACATAGCTGTCACGCATATTTCTAAGATACTCTACACCTTCTTGCGCCAAATAAGTAGCTATCATTTTCTTTTTTGCATAACCAGTGTTAGAAATGCCTTGAGACAAAAAAGACATTAAAGCTACCACTGAAACAGAAAAAATAGAAAGAGCGATGAGTGTTTCTACTAATGTAAATCCCCTGCTTCGCCAAGGCTTCGAATGGCAGGCTTTATTTTTTTGTTTAAAAATTTTAATCATTTGATTTAGTAAAATCATACTGGGTATTAAATATCTACTAACCTTTGAGAGACACTCGTTTGTAATGAAAAAGGTGTAACAACATTATTTTCAGAAGTTATTGACCCATTTAATCTAATCGTTGCGAATGGTTGAAGTGTATTTCCTGGTGGTGCTTCAGCTCCTGTTACAGAAAAACTAGAAAACCCACCAAAATTTATTTCACTGGGATTTAACTGAGTCCAAGTTGCTCCACCATTAACAGATTTGCTTAAATTATAAGTGACTCCGCCATCGAGGGATTCAATTTTATAAACCCATTGATCTCCTAAAACAGATTTAAATGCTATCACTTTTCCATTTGCACAACTCAAAGGGCTACCCAAGTTAGATAAATCATTACTACAATGAAAACTATATCCTGTTCGTAAATTTTTAGACATATCTTCTGTAATGAAACTCAAATTATCCATAATGGAACGCATATCTTGAGATTTTCTATGAAGTAATGTTGTGTTCAACAAAGATCCCATGCCGACAGCAACAACTACCAAAAAAATAGAAATTGCTATCATTGTTTCTATAATTGTAAATCCGCCTGAAATTTTCTTTTGAAAATTTTGGTGGGTAAACCCTTTATTTTTTTGTAAATTTATTTTTTGCATTTAATTAATTTGAATTCTTCCTGAGGGATATACTTTTATTGTTGAGCTGGCTGGTTGAGGAGAAGAGATGGTTATTTGAATATAATTAAAGCCAGTTAATAATACTCCATTAGAGCTAAAAATAGCACTAGAATCTGGCCTTTTAAAGGTGATGGATAAAGGATTTGTGATTGGAGTGGCAGTAGCACCCAGATAACTATCTATCCTAGAAATATAATTCCCTTTGGTTATATTAATACTATCTAAGCACTCCCCTCCACCACCACAAGCAGAAGAATCATATGAATGATTTTGAACAAGGTCAGCAAAATAAATGAAATTTTTGTTATTAGAAATATCAAAATAAACACCATAAGATGGTTTCCAATTAAGAGGAGCATTCGTATTAAATTTACCTGAAACAGAATCTTTTTGTGCTTCAACAATTTTTGAGGCAATATCATTTGCTAAAATTTTTATGTTTACATTTGCCTCAAAGGCATTGTAGTTAAAAAGAACAATAGAGGTCATCACAGAAAAAATACTCAAAACCACAATAAGTTCTACATAAGTCATTCCCTTGTTATAATTACGAAATTTTTTTGTCATTTTTTATTAGAAACCAACTGGAAAAAGATGCAATTCAAAAATAAAAGCAATTAATGCGCCTAACACTAAAAAGGGAGCAAATGGAATCTCGCTTTTCATCCCATGTTTTTTGGAAAAAATTATAAGGACAAGACCTATTATTGCACCCGACCAGAAAGCCATCACTGCTCCAGAAAGAATCCTGCTATAACCAATAAGCCAGCCTAAGCCTACAGCAAGTTTCGCATCTCCAAGACCCATCCAAGCGCCTCTTGAAATAAGCCAGATAAAAGCAAAAGGCAAAGCGAGTAATGCTCCAGATAAAAATTCTAAAACAGTTGGAATGTGAGGGTATAAACCATAATCATTAAAGAAAAATAAACCAACAAAGGTAATGATAGCAAAAATAAGAGAAAGCATATCAGGAATTATTTTGTGACGAAGGTCATAAACTGCAATGACTAAAAGAATAGAAAACATCGTGACATAATAAGCATAAGAAATAGAAAAAACAAATGTATCTACAAAAAAAAGATCCTGAAATTTTAAGAACAATAGAGCAAAAATTAAACCAGAAGCAAGTTCAACTAATGGATATTGAATCGATATTTTCGCTTTACAATTTTTACATCTTCCTCCGAGAAAAAGAAAACTGAGCACAGGAAAGAGCTCATACCAAGAAAGTTGATTTTGACAAGTCATACAACCACTCCTCCCTTTAAAAGAACGTCCGGAATTAAATCTAAAAATAACGACATTCAAAAAACTTCCAATAATAAGCCCCAAGATAAAGAAAAGAATTGTAAGAATGGAAATCATAAAATAATTATATCATATATATAAAACAAAAAACCACCCTAATTTAGTTCAAGGTGGTTTTTTGCAAGAATTACTTAATTTAACTATAGACAAGCAAAAGATGCAGTAATATCACCGTCAAGTGTAGTTTGGGTATAAGCAGCAGCGTCTGTTTCTAATTTAGAAATTCCTGTGCTGTCAACACACCAAGCAGTTTTATTATCTACTTTTAACTGAACAATGGCCGCCCAAGAGTTAGCAGATGTACCAACAACACAGGAGCTAAATCCCCCTGAAGATGATTTGGCAGAAGCAATCTGACCAGCGATTGATGGATCTGCAAAAAGACTATTAGCAGTTGCTGTACATGTTCCTTTTGCAACTGCCGTAGGAGTAGTATCAATATCATAACTCCCATTTTTGTCATATAGAAGTTCAGCCTGGGAACGTATATTCGCCAAATTTGCTTTTATAGCTGCATCTGCACCTTTACTTCTAGCGCTATTTAAGGATGCTAAAACAACTGAAGCTAAGATACCGATGATAGCAACAACAACCAAAAGTTCAATCAATGTAAACCCGCCTGAAATTTTATTTCTAAAATTTTGGTGGGTAAAACCTTTTTTAAAGTTTTTCATAAACAAAAAATATAAATAGTTTCTTATTAAAAAGTCGGCCTTTTAAACATACACATATTAATTATACCAATAAACAGGAAGTATAAGCAAATACATCCACAAACAAAAACCACCCTAACTTTAAGTCAGAATGGCCTTTGTTTTTAAGAAATTTCCAATAAATTATGGACAAGAAGTTGCACTTCCAGCAAGAGCTGTTGATTCTTTTGAAGCACCAGTACTATCAACACACCAACCACCAGCACCAGCATTTACTGGAGCTTTCAACGAAACTATTGCTGCCCAAGCAGTTGAAGTCTCATGACAAGTTGCAGCAGGTGATGTTCCTACATTACTATATACATAAGCTGTAGTAAGAACTTCGTTTATGTTAGCAGCTGTTGCGGCTGAATTTAGTTTTTGTAAAGCATTCAAAACCATAGGTCTGATAGCAGCACAAGTACCTGTGTATGATTGAGCTGTATCATAAGAAAGCTCAGCTTGTGCACGAGCATTACTCATAGCAGCCTTTATAGCAGCATCAGAACCTTTTGTTCTAGCGCTATTTAAAGATGCTAAAACAACTGAAGCTAAGATACCGATGATAGCAACAACAACCAAAAGTTCAATCAATGTAAAACCTTTTTTATAATTAATTCTTTTCATAGTTATAATCTTATTTAATAATAAATTTCGACTCACTCTAATAATTTAATTATATAACATAAGTGCAAGATAGTTATCCACAGTCTTTTTTACTGTATCCCCCCAGCAAGATTATAAATCGGCATCAAAACAGAGACCAAGAGTATACCTACTCCCAAGCCTAAAACGACAATCATGACTGGTTCGATCAAACCAACCAAAGTATCAATAGCATCATCAACTTCTTTTTTATAAAAATCTGACAAAGTTTTCAAAATCTGTCCTAAAGAACCCGTTTCCTCCCCCACTTTTATCATTTGAATCATAATCCCTGGGACCTCTTCTGCATGTTTTTCAAAAGCAACAGAAAAAGCAAGACCAGACTTCACTCCATCTGCCACTTCTTTTAAAATTTCTTTATAAACCCTACTACCAACGACATCTGAGGTAATATCAATAGCTCTAACTATAGGGATACCAGAAGTAAGCATAGTGTCCATGTTGTCTGCAATTCTAGAAAGATAAAGCCTCCTGTAAAGATTTCCTACTGCTGGGATAGAAAGACGCATTTTATCAATATAAATTTTACCTTTTTCTGTTTTAGAAAGTCTCCAGAGCCACACACCTGCAAGTACTAAAAAAATAAGAACTAGAAAACCATAACTTACAAAGAAGTTTGAAAGCGCAATAACAATTTTTGTATAAATCGGAGGATCTTGTCCAGAATCAAGAATGATAGCAGAGAGTTTT
>JAKALG010000069.1 GCA_021813235.1 bacterium | reverse complement strand
AATACCATGTATTTAAATGTATGTCTCCATTTTTAAGTAATAAAATTAAATCCTTCTGTATCAATTAATTTCTTTCTTTTAGTGAATTTTCTAATATCCCTTATTCTTTCGTTTCTTTCTATATTTTTACAAACATTACAAATGTCTGATTTTCCGTATATAGTATAAAATAAATTCTTACATAAAATACATTTTTTATTCATCTGGGAAATAAAGGAATTAATGAAACGGCAAAGAGAGGAAAGACTGGCTGAAGAATCTTTTCCAACCGCTTTTCAGTAATTACTTAATCTGAATCACCTCTATTTCCCAGATTATTAATTCTTCTTAATTCCTGTACTTCTTTAACTAAATCCTTAACACCTTGTGATAAAGTCTTAATTGCTTCAACGTGTGAAACCATATTTTCTGCATACATATTTTGGTTTTCTTTTACTTTATTCAGAGCTTCTAAAATAAATTCAGGAGTTACTTTAAAATTAGTTCTCTCATGTGAGTTCATATAATTCTGATATTGTAATCCGTGAATGTCTGCTTGTTCTTCGCTTATAGTTTCTGCTTCTTTATATATATTTGAAGAATAATCTATTGAAAACCAATATCCCTTTTCATTCTTAATTAAAATAGTCTTTCCTTTATGCTCGAAATGTATTGCTTCTAAATTATTAACAAATCCGTAATGTTGTCTTGCTACCTTGAATTTATACTTAAACTCTCCTGTTATCTTAAAAATGCCTTCCATTGTCACAAGAAAACTCTGTATTGCGTTCTTTTTTGAATCTATGGTATTTATACCCCAAAAGTTATTTCCTTTAGGCTCAAATATAGTTATATAATTTTTACCTAATAAAATCTTCTTTCTTTCTATTATTATTCTTGGAGTGCTTTGTAATCCTTTTAATTCATAATTAATATTATTTAATTTAAGAATTTCTAGCCAATTAAATTTTTTGTTTGGTTTAATTTTCCAAATGAATGCGTGGCCTCTAACATTTTGAACTTGAGAATTACCGTCTTGACTTAATATTTTAACTTCTCCAGAAGGGATAACTTCCCATACTCCATAGCCTACTTTTTTAATTACTCCTTCTCTTTTTAATGACGATAAATAATAAGATAAATTTGGTATTGAGATATTTAGGCGTGTTGATATTTTAGCAGGGTTCAGACCTTTTTTTATAGAATTTACTATATCAAGATAAAGTTTTCTTTTAACTTCTTTCATCTTAAATTTTTAACCTCTTTCATTAGAATAATACCTCTTGTGCTAATCTCTTTTCGGCTATTTTACAATATTCTGGAGATATTTCAAAACCTATGAAATTCTTTCCACATTCCTTACCAGCTACTAAGAAAGAACCTGAACCTGCGAAAGGGTCTAAAATTGATTCACATTCATTAGCGTTTATTATTTGTCTTATTAAGTCTCTTGGCTTTTCAGTGGGGTGTAGATTATTTCCTGTTCTTTTAGATTTTATTATATCAGGTATTCTTTTAATAAATTTATGCTCTTTCATAGGATAGAAAGCGATTCCTTCCCATTGCCTTCCATGTTCGTGTTGTAAATCTCCCATAGACCAATTATTCTTAACCCAGCATAAGAAACTTTTAGGTTTAGGTATATCTTTTAAGTTATCCCATCTGCAAAAGACATAAATTCCTTTCTTAGCTATTCTAAATAATTCATTGAAAACCCATATCGGGAATTCATTATCTCCTTCTATTCTATCATATTTTTCTTTTCTATGATTACTTAGAAAATTCATACCATAAGGAGGGTCTGTAACAATTAAATCAATAGAATTATCTGGAATTTTCTTTAATCCTTCTAAACAATCCATACAATAAATTTTATTAAGTTCAAATTCTCCTATTTTTTTAACCTCTTTGTTTTCCATTGTCTTATCCATCTATCCCAAAAGAAAATAATAAGTTGGGATTTCGCTGTTTACAGCTCATCAGGATGGCTATAAAGCTAATAAGCCCACAATCACAGTAATTTCTCTTTCACTCTTTGGCTTCTTGAAATAACCGCTTCTATAAAGCACATCAAGTAATACTTCTTCTTTCGATGCATTCTTTGAACCTTTAAAGCACAATAGCTTTCCTTTGAAAGAAGGATGGTATCTATATCCATTACCTTTCTTTTCTAAACATTCGCATTCTACTGCATCTTTTAATGCTACTTCGATTTCTTTCTTTGTAGGTAATTTCATTTTGTTGCTTCGAGGACTGTCTTTAGCTTTCCAAGTTTCTTCATGTATCTATCTACAATTTCGATGGCTAGTTCCTGTGACAGAGGAATAGTCAATGACATATAGCCCATATCTTTTCCAAATATTCTAGTTGTTGGGCAGCTTACAAATATTGTGTCGCTACCATCTTCCAGATACATTTCATCTACTGGAAAATTGTTGTTCATTTGGAGAAAATCTTTTCTATTTTCGTCATTAACATCCGAATCTATTGATGCCTGATTAAGTCTAGACATTATAGATTCGAATTCTTGTTTGTCAATATCCCAATATAGTTTTACTTCTTCACTCATCTTGATGCTATTTCTGGAACTTTGAAAACAAGCATATCGTCTTGTATTTCCATGTCATAGATGCCAAGAGGAATCATTTTTAATGCAGTGCCAGTAAATCTCTTTCGTTCATTACTTTTATCACTTGTATTAAAAGTTACTTTAAATCCCCTTATTCCATCTGAACTTGGCTTTAGACCTACAAGATTCTCTTCCCTATTAAGATAGACCTCAACAAATTTCTTATTCAGAAACTTCCCTGCTTCTATGCTTAGAGAGTAAGTCGTCTTAGCAACTGAAATCTGTAAACCATTTAGCCCTTGATTGTGGCTTCCTTTTATTACTAATTCAAATCCCATTTTTTACACCTCCTTTCACGCCTTGTTCAATCCGCCCTTTCGGTGCAGCTTCTGCCGCATTATGCTGATTGTGATTCTTTTTTGTTTCCATTGTGAATATGAAATTTGATTATCTATTTAAATTATTGTTTTAACTATTTGGGGATGAAACTTTTAATATATAATTACAAGAATGAAGCCCTCTTATATAATTCTTTTGAACTGGGGAATGTTCCCATGTTTTAGTATCCTGATTGAGATATAAATTTCTACGACATTTCGGGCAGAGCTTCTTCATCATGATGCCTCTCTTAGACTATTAGAGCCTATTAGATGATTTTTTCTTACTTTTGAGTATATATCCCTATCAAATTCTAAATGTGCTTTTTCCCATATCTTCTTTAATTTATTAGGTAATTTTTTATTCATTTCTTAATCTCCTTTAAGTTCGCTTTAATACAAACATTTATTAACTCTTTTGTAGTAGTTACATTATAGGGAATATTGGGGACAGGGCTGCACAGCTTACGCACAGGACTGTCTCCTTCCTTTATTAAATCTGTAAAATTAAATATAGGTCTTCCGAATCCTGTTAGTTCGTGCATTTCTTCTATTGATATTAATTTAGATTTATTCATCTTTTCTTAACCTTCTCCCAAAAGAAACAAGCAAAACCTTTTCCATCCCCTACTATATTTATAATCTGTTCAGGTTTTAATTTAAGCTCATATTCTAATTGACCGTATAATTCGTCTAACCTATCTCTATAAACATAAGATATTCTTTTCATACTAAATACTCTCCTAATACTTTTCTTAAAGATTCTACTGGATTATATATTTTATTAATTAATTCATCTGTCTTTATTTGGCCTAACCAATCAGATTCTACTTTTTTAACTGGAACTATAATTAAATCTTCAAAGGGGTAATTCTTTTTAATCTTATTTTTCCATTCATTGTTAATTTCTTTCTGAATTTCTATAATTAAGGGAGTTTCAAAATCTACAAATATATCTGGGATTAGGTTTTCTTGCTCTGGGTAAAATTCTGAATAGATTGGAGTATTAGGATATTTTCTTCTATACATTCTCATAAGTTCACATTTAATTATATTTTCTAAATCTGTTGAATCTAAGACATTATGTCCGATATTTATTTTCAATAACTTATCAAAGTATATTTTCATTGTAATGCCTCTTGAATTTCCTTAATTGCTGCGTCTATCAATTTTATACTTCTATCTATTCCATTTAACCAATCACTTGTATATGTTGAGAATTCTCCTTCTATCGCTCTTAGCATATTCAACCCATGAATTGTATTCTTTTGTATATAAAGATTCTCTTTCCAAGCCAAAAATACTTCTTTTCTTCCTTCTGCCTCTGCTCTTAATACATCATCTTCTGGATATTCTTTTAGTTCTTCACACAATTTTCTAGTTGATTCAAATGTATCTTTCATGTTATTGTTTGTGCGAGCCTCTTTTTAAATTCTGATAATGAATTGGTATAATCTAATTTGTACTTATCTCTTTTTAATAAAACCTTCCTTCTTACTCTCAGTAATCTAGATGCTAAAGTTAGTGGACATTCTATGTCATGAAGCTTTTTTACAAATGCTTCTTCTGTAAAATCAAGGTTTCTTTCTATAAAACTTCCTTCTGAATAGAATGAAAACCCCCTATTACAGAAATCGTCGCTCCATTCATCTTTAAGATAATATATTCCTTTTTGCTCGTATATATTTTCGTTAATACTTTTTATGCCAATTATTCCATTTATCATCTTTCTAATCATCTTCGTGTCTCCGCGCCCCTATTTTCTTTAAGTATATACCTCGTTCCAGACAATTCATAATATTTATCCATATCTTCCCAGATTTTTAAATATAATTTTACTTCGGCTTCGTGTCCTTGCTTTCTTATTTCAGATAAGGAACTATAATTGTTTTCTATTCTATTCTCTAATGTTTGTATATATGTTTCTAGTGTCATTTTGAGACCTCCCAACATGAATTATATTCTTCTGAGTATAAAGCACTAGAGCAACATTTATTAGACCAAAAAAAATGATATATACTTTGTCCTGATTCTGTAGTATTGAATGGATAATTGCTGAAACATTCTTTAGGTATTTGCGGAGGTTTATCTGACCAAGAGGTTTCAATCATTATATAAACCAATAAACTAAACAAAGTTAAAAAGACTAAAAAAATCAAAAAAGTTAAAACATTATTCTTATTTTTCATGTTTGTCCTCCAAAGGCTTCTTTTATTGATTTTTCTCTATTCCTTATTTCTGTACATAATCCTAAGATTCTTTTATTACCTTCTGCATTGTCACGAGTAGTCATAATTGATAGTTCATTATAATCAATTAGTTTATTAATTCTGTTCTCGGTATTTTTGGCGAGTTTAAGGGCTTCTTTCCATACGGCTAGTTTTGCTTGACATTCTGAACAATAAAAATCATTTTTCCCACAAATCTTAGTAG
>JAKALG010000068.1 GCA_021813235.1 bacterium | reverse complement strand
TTTTTGATTTACCCACACCGATATTTTCATTAGCACTTAAATTCCAACCATATATTTTAGCAAGATTAATTATTCCCTGAGCAACATTATAGTCTTTCCCTTCCTTAACCATTCTGCACCAAACAAGTTCGGGAAACAGCGTTATTTCAAGTTGCCCCGAAAGATGCCTTGAATAATATTCTAATGCCTCTGCAATCAATCTAATCTGTTTTTCATTACATTCAATTTTCATTATTCAATTTAAATCCACAATATATGATTTTGCAGGGTCAAAGTTTCCTGATTTATCTTTTATTAATATAGTATATCCAAGTGCAGGCGGGTTGCCCTGTAGCTTACCAGAGAAAACGTAATCAAAGGCTTTAGCATTAATATCTATCAGGCAGGGTATTTGAAATAAATATTTGTCACCAAACCTGATTTTTGCCGAAGTGTGATTATGTGCCTGAAACAGCGCCTCATAGTTTCCAAGATTATAGGTTGTGTTCCATTTGGGTAATTTCTTTTCTATTTCCTGAACAGCCTTAGATACATCAGCGCCCGATTGTTCGATATGGCTAAAGACAATATTCTTAAATTTATAAATATAGTTTATATCTCTGCCTGTGGAACTTTTTTGCTGAATGATTTTAAGGTTCGGAATTGTTGAAATTAAATCTTCCACAAGATTATAATTCACAAGGTCAATCATTTCGACCGGTGTATTATCGAATAGCCATTTTTTATATCTGTTATCGTGATTCGCAACAAGGAAATAAACACGCTTGAATTTTCTTGCGGCTTCTCGTAAATCAATAAATCCTTCCCTGAACTCACTTTTGAAATCTATACTCATTGTTTTCCGATAATGATTCTTGGAATAGAAATCAAACCAATCACCATCAATAATCAGATTTTCACAATCAAGATTATCATTGATTGTTATGTTGTAACAATTCTTGTTGTCAAAGGGCTTGTGAGTATCTGCTATTAACAAATCCCTGAATGGATTCTTTTTTATTTTAAGTGGGGTTAATCGTTCTGCGAAATCCACATCAAAATATTTGCTTAACTTAGTTAAATCTTGTTTTGTCATTTTCTATTATTTTTTTGTATGAAGAAATTCTTACCCTTGTCATTTTAATGCCGTAAATATTTAAGAGTATCCTTTGAGCAACTCTTGTTCCGTTACTGCTTATACGATTATCTTTTAGGTAAGCAGATTTATAACTATTAAATAAATCTACTTTAAAACCACCCTCCAATTCTTTCTTTATCCGATATTCTTTTAATTTTTTCCAATCTTTAGTGCGTAAAACATAATCCCACCAAATACGTATCGTGCTATTATTGCCCTTCAAATAGCCGTAAATAAATTTCGTTAGTTCATTGATAGTTAATGCTTCTCTATTATCTATAAACTCTTTTATTTGTTCGTCTGTTTTCGTGAGTTACCCCTTTTCTGGTTTTCAATTCTTAGAAAAAACAGGTTCGCCACTATCTCTTAAAGCAGGATAATGCCGTAAACATCTGCTTGCTTTTTGTTTAAGCGTGCTTAATTTTATTTCTCTGCTTTTCATTGACAGAATTTCAAAAAGAAATTCTCTGGTTAGTTTAAGCGAATAATATTGTTCTCTCTTTATTGACACTTTAATAATCCTCGTGTTCTTTTGTAGTTTATAAAAATATTATCACCAAAATTGCTGAGATAAATCCGAACAAAAAATTCGTATAAGGTTTCTCATACCAAGCCAGAGGCTCTGGAATAAATACTCTAACCAATTTCTCTTTAATTACGTGGCTAAGATTTATTTGCCAGACACCCCTGACCGGTACGTCTGTTAATAATCTAATAGACAAAGAATCTCCGGCAAGAACTGTATCTATTCTCGTTATGTATGTGTTTGTTGCGGTATCTATGGGTAGGATTAACTCTCCGCCGGTGTGCGAAGAATCGTGAACAAATGAGCGTTTAGCCTTTTCTGATATTGCGGGCTTCACAATATCAAATGTAACTATGCTGTCTTTCGTTGCCGGAGACTCAAGATATAATATCCTTTCGTTCTTCTTACCCAAATTGTATGATAAGATTAATGATACAATGTAAAAGATAATTATCACAATTACCGTAATATATTCAGGCTTGGATTTCATAGCTTGTTATATTTTGCCCAAACTTCTTCCCGATATTTCCCACTCAAATCACCATTCCAATAATCGAGTGCTTTATTTTTATCACCCTTTGCAAGTTCTAATTTCCGTTTGAACCATTGACAGCCGAAGTCTATCATCACATCAAGGTTTTCACAAAACCAATTCAATGCTTTCGGAGTTGCTATTTCACTTAACGGATCATCAAGAAATAATTGCACTATTTCGGTTTGTTTATTAAACCACCAGTCAAAATAATTTAATTCTTTTAATGACAACCCCATTAATTGCATTACGCCGTAACTTGCAGACAACAACACTTCGGTTGTTGTTGCTAAATTATTTTTTGGCTCAACATATTTAATATAGAATCCCTGTTCTAATCTTGCCCTATCGGGAAGAAAATCACCCGCAGCATTTCTACTGCTTTCTTGCAGACATAAAGCCTTAATCAGTTTTGGGTCTAAATTATATTTAGGTGCTATTTTCTCGCAAGCATTAAATACATCTTCTTTGCTGAATATCATTAAGCCCCACCAGAATCATTTGTCGGCTGTGTTCCTGCTTTGTGAAATAAAGTCTTAGCGGTTGCCCAACCACCGATAGAAATAACCGTAATCATTGCAGCGGATAAAAGCATCTGAACCCATAGCCCCCACATTGTAACGGCACTTACACCTAAAGATAATAGCGCCGTCACGTAAGGGATATTGTTCCCTTCAACAAAATTAGAAAATGGTTTAGTGGCTTTAAGAAAATTTACGACCACCGTGATTGAACCTGCTATCGTTAAGAGCGTTCCCCAATCCAAGCCGAAGAACTTAGAAATACTTTCAAGAACATTGACTATATCCATAATCACTCCTTTTGTTAATAATAAAATATTGTTGCTGTGTCTCCACTTATTTCGGTTATGGGATAAGATTTACTATTTTTTTTTTAACTACTAAAACAAAATTTTTATCAAATAAAATTCTTAAAATTGGTCTTATTCCGAGTGGAAAAGAATGATCGGTTTTATATGTTTCCCACCTAACCACTTCAAATCCGGCTTTATCTAACATTATCCGCATATCCTTTTCTGGAATTTCGTGAAAGTGTTTTTCGTATTTTATAAATCTTATCGGATATGCTATTATCATTCTTCCATTATCAGTCAAAAGTTTCTTTGCATTCTCAAGGAACAAAAGCGGGTTCATCAGATGTTCAATCACGTGAGAGCAAACAATAATATCATATTTCTTCTTAGATGCGATAATCTCATAATCTAAGTCACCACTTGTATTATCAACTTTAATATCAAACTCTTTTTCTATTTTCTCTGTAAGTAAATTTCGCTCGCCAATATCTAAAATATTAATTTCACCGAAGTATCTATGTATAGCATAGGTACGAACAACATCTATTACCTCCTTGTGCCTTCGCTCAGCATCGTAATCATAAGTAACACAGTTGGTATAAATTGTACTATTCATTGTTATTCGTTGAGATTTAATTTTGTTTCAATTCTTGTAAGAGTTACATTTGTTTCCTCTCTGAAATCAGAGAGATTCTTATTTAATCTTTCAAACCTATCGAGGTAATTAGTTTTTACTTCTTTAATCTCTTTACTTATCTCATCGCTTTTCTTTTCATTCGTTTCAAAACGTTTACGATAACCGTGCAAGATAAATGCTGCCAAGCCAAGCACCACACCATTACTTAATACCTGTACAATAATATTTGCCTCCATCACCTTCCCTCTTTCTTAGCTTCTTGTTTTTCTGGTTGCTGATATTTTTTCAGAATGTCTGAATATTCCCCTTGAAGAAATTGAAGTATTCCCTGTCTTTTAATCTGGAGACTATCCACGCTCTGATATTCTTTAAGAATGAGATTATACTTAGTAATTATCTCATTGACTTTTACAGAGTCTTCTTTTGATAGTTGCGGTTTAACTTGTGCAAATCCCAATAAGGGGAATACAAAGAAGATTAATAATAGTTTTTTCATTTTTGTTCCTTGATTTTAATGTTTTTTATCTTTATTGGATTTCTACAACAACCACCAAAATTTAATGAGTCATTGCATATCGGCATATCTTTAATAAATTGGTCTGCCTCTTTTTCGGTATTAAATATTTTTTTCATAGGTTTTCCAATCAACTTAAATTGATAAATGGCTGGGACAGAGTTTGAGATTATACCATAATCATCTGGTTTGTTTTCGTATGGCACGGTTATACTTTCGACTACAATCCATTTCACTGTATAAGTAGTATCTTGTTCTTTCGTTTGTGCAAAAGAAACTACCGAAACAAATAAAACGAGAATGATTGTTTTCATTTCACTTCCTGATTTGTTGTTGAGTTTGATAACTTTGTTTGACCAAGACAATTCTTTTCATCTTCACACTTACATATTTCTAAACTCCCATTGCCATAAACAGGTGGAATATATTTACCACACTTAGTGCAGATAGGCGTGTTGTTTATTATTTCAAACTGAGCACAATAAGTTTGTCGTATTGATGTTTCTCTACTCAAGGCTTACTCCAAGTAATAGTTAAGAGATACATAATGATTAAAATTATTACGACCAAAGGCAATAGCACCTTGTTTTGATAGACAAGTAATAATGCAACGTCAGAATAATCAACTAAATCGGCAGCAAAATCTTTATAATCACTTATCGTTTTTTCTTTAGGATTTCCCTGAATAAGTAATTTATAAATAATAAAACAAACCAATATTCCGATAGCAGTTAAAAAAGCAGGAAGATATGTTGAAAGAATTATCATTAATCTTAAAGCAATGCCATTATGATGAGCACGCCAATCGTAACGATGAAGCGTTGAATCACTAATCGGATCATACCATAAAATTTTTGTTATTTCTTGCCAGATTTTCATTAGTTGCTCTCTACTGTTATAACAGGATATTGCATATAAGCAGTCCCACCGGTGGCGGTTTGTAGATCAACCGCTATCGTATAAATAGAACCATCGGTTAGTCCACTAATATCAACTACGCAGGTTTTATAATCTATTGTTGTGCTTACTGTGGATATTGTGTTGGATACACCGTTGACAGTAATTCTTGCAGTTGTTGTTATTCCACCACCAGTTCCATTCCATATCCCCGCATTTAACCTTGCATAATGATTCCCTGTGTGATATACGAAAACCTTTGTAAATTGATTTACGTAGGTTGTTGAAGTAGTAGAATATTGCGTATTATCGTTGTAAACATTATAA
>JAKALG010000067.1 GCA_021813235.1 bacterium | reverse complement strand
TGTTATTACCACGGTAGTGGCTTCAATTCTTGATGTTTATATTCCGTTTCAATATTTGAAACTTTGGAATGCTTTAAGCGCAAACAATTTTACAGTTGTGGGAGTAGCAAAATCAATAATTATTTTTGTTTTAGTATTAAAATTGTTTGCTTGGGCTATGCGCAGAACATCAGGATTTTCTCTCGCTTATTTTGAATCACACGTAAAGGCAGGCCTTCGTGATCAGGCATTTTCTTACATGATTGGACACTCGCATTCTTTCTTTGCAAATAATTTTAGTGGTTCATTAACTCAAAAAATTGCCAAATATGCAAATGCTTTTGAAAAATTAACAGACAAAATATCTCAAGATGGCTTGCCTCTATTTGTACGTAGTGCTGGTATGGTGGTGGCTATTTATACACTGCTTCCAAAATATTCCTATATTTTTGGTGTTTTCTGTTTTGTATTTTTATTAACAGCTTTTATTTATACTAGATACAAACTAAAATATGATGTCTTGGCTTCTATTGCCGATAGTAAAACCACCGGTGTTTTGGCTGATGCTATCGGGAATCATTCTTCAATACAATTTTTTACTGGCAATGAATATGAAAAAAAATATGCAGGAGATGTAATAGAGGAACAACAAAAAGCAACCATTTTCAATTGGTATTTATGGGAAGGACTTACTGTTATCCAAAGTTTTTATATAATAATTACTGAATTTATTATTTTTTGGGTAGCTATTGGTGATTGGCAAATTTCTCTCATTACTTTACCTGTAATGATATTATTGCAAACCTACTTCGTTCGTCTTGGTGACAACTTGTGGAGTTTTGCTGGCATTGTTCGAACCTATTATGATGGTATTGCCAACGCTCAAGAAATGGCACTTATTTTTGACACCCCTTACGAAATTGTTGATAAGCCAATAGAAATTGCTAAAAATATAAAAGGGGAAGTTGTCTTTGATAAAGTGACTTATGTTTATAAAAACAATAATACTAAAGTCCTAGACGATTTTTCTTTGACCGTACCAGCTGGGCAGAAAATAGCTATTGTTGGGCCTTCTGGCTCTGGTAAAACAACCTTTGTGCGCCTACTTATGAGGCTTTTCAACCTGATTGATGGCAAAATCATGATTGACGGAATAGATATCAGTAAAATTTCTCAGGAAAATCTTCGCGAACAAATAGCTTTCGTTCCACAAGATCCTGTGCTTTTTCATCGTACTCTAATGGAAAATATTCGTTATGGAAGACGAGATGCAACGGATGAAGAGGTATTGGTAGCAGCGCACTTGGCACACTGTGACGAGTTTATAGATCAATTGCCAGAAAAATATGAAACATATGTAGGAGAAAGAGGGATTAAACTCTCAGGTGGAGAACGCCAACGTGTGGCTATTGCTCGTGCAATTCTAAAAAATGCTCCGATACTCATACTAGATGAAGCGACCTCTTCACTTGACTCTCATTCTGAAGCATTGATTCAAGATGCTCTCGTCAAACTCATAAAAGGAAAGACGACAATAGTCATTGCGCACAGACTTTCCACCATAAGGCAAATGGATAGAATCATTGTCATAAAAAATGGAAAAATTGTGGAGGATGGAAATCATGACGAGCTCGCAAACAAACAAGGTGGAGTTTACAAAAAACTTTGGGATCTACAAGCTGGAGGTTTTAAAAACATTATTTAAAAAATACTTTTTTGTTTCCTCGTCAATTTTGTCAGTGACGATAATCATGAGCTCGGTCCCGAGACCTAAATCTTTTTTGATATTTGTAAAAAGATGTTCGTATGGGAAAGGGGATATCCAAACAGTATTTTTAATACAAACAAAATCAGCTTTCTTTAAAAGATAACGCAAACTTTCTCGTTCGTTTTTTCTATCTTCTGGAATATCTAAAATTATTATTCTCCACAAACCGTCCCAAGTGTTAGAAACGAGTGCCTGATCTCCTTCAAGTTTGATAGAATTTAATTTATTTTTCCCTTTTTTGGTCAACTTCAAGTAGCTTTTATTGTCGGATTGAATCATCTCAATGCATCCCGACTCAACTAAGTTTTTTATTGAACGGGTTAGGGCATAACCAGTTTTTGGGTCTTTGTCTTTCTTAATCAAATCGAGTGGAATAGCTGGTTTTTCAGCTAGGATTTTCAGTATTTTATTAGAATATTCTTTTTTACTTGACATGTATATAGCTTATCATATATACTACTTTTATACAAGTTTTCAGTGGTCGCAAAATATTAGTAAAATTATTAATAATTATAAATTAACCTTATAAAATATATGTCAAAAATAATAGGTATAGACTTGGGTACAACAAATTCGGCAGTCGCTTTCATTGAAGGAGGCGTGCCAAAAATTATTGAAAATGTGGAGGGTAATCGTACCACTCCTTCTGTCGTTGCCATAGCAAAAAATGGTGACCGTATCGTCGGACTTCTTGCGAAGAGACAAGCTGTCACAAATCCAGAAAATACAATTTCCGAAATAAAAAGATACATGGGTCACAGATTTGATGATCCAGAAGTACAGAAAGATAAAGTAACAGCTCCATTTAAAATTGAACAAGGAGACAATGGCGGAGTAAAAGTAAAAATGTCTGACAAGTTTTATCGTCCAGAAGAAATTTCTGCAATGATTTTACAGAAAATAAAAACGGATGTGGAAGCAAAGCTTGGAGAAAAAATTACCGAAGCTGTTATCACCGTGCCTGCATATTTCAATGATGCACAAAGAAAAGCAACGAAGGACGCAGGACAAATAGCAGGGCTCGATGTCAAAAGAATTATCAATGAGCCGACGGCTGCTGCTCTCGCTTATGGATTTAATAAAAAGAAAAATGAAAAGATAGTTGTTTATGACTTCGGTGGAGGAACTTTCGACGTCTCTGTGCTTGAAATAGGAGATGATGTGATAGAAGTGAAGTCTACAGATGGAGACTCTCACATGGGTGGAGGAGACATTGATAGAAAAATTATTTCTTGGATTGCTGAAGAGTACAAAAAAGAATCAGGTATTGATGTGAGAAAAGATCCACTTGCTCATCAGAGATTGAAAGAAGCAGCTGAAAAAGCAAAACACGAACTTTCTACAACAATGGAAGCAGAAATAAATATTCCATTTATCACTTCTGATGCCGGCGGACCAAAACATTTACTTTTAAAAATGTCTCGTGCAACTCTGGAATCTTTAGCCAAAGAATATGTAGATCGTTCTATTGAAATAACTAAAAGAGCCTTAGAAGCTTCTCCATTCAAAATGGCTGAAATAAATGAAATTATAATGGTTGGTGGACAGACTAGAATGCCAATGATTGTGGACGCAGTGAAAAATCTTTTTGGCAAAATGCCAAATATGTCTATCAATCCGGATGAAGTCGTGGCTCTCGGTGCTGCTGTGCAAGCAGGCGTTTTAGCAGGAGATGTGCGAGATGTCTTGCTTCTTGACGTTATACCTTTGTCTTTAGGTATTGAAACATTAGGGGGTGTGGCTACAAAATTAATTGATAGAAATACAACTATTCCAGCTTCAAAATCTCAAGTATTTTCAACAGCTGCTGACAATCAGACTTCTGTAGAAATTCATATTGTTCAAGGAGAACGCCCTATGGCGGGAGATAACAAATCCCTCGGACGCTTTATTCTAGATGGAATTCCGCCAGCACCTCGTGGTATACCACAAGTGGAAGTGACCTTTGATATTGATGTGAATGGAATCTTGAATGTGACTGCAAAAGATAAAGCTTCAGGTAAAGCTCAATCAATCAAGATTGAAGCAAGCTCTGGTCTCAAAGAAGAAGACATTAAAAAAATGCAACAGGATGCAGAAATTCATGCGGAAGAAGATAAAAAGAAAAGAGAGGCTGTTGATATAAAAAATACTGCAGAGATGATTATTTACACTGCCGAAAAAGCATTGAAAGATAATGAAGCGAAAATTCCTGCGGATGTGAAAGATAGTGTCAATGCAAAAATCACAGCGCTTCGCGGAGTGAAAGATGGTACGGACGTAGAAGCAATAAAGAAAGCGACAGAAGAGCTTTCTGCCGAGATGTCCAAAATCGGTGAAGCTATGAATAAAGGTTCAGCTGCCTCTGGCGCGCCTGGTGCTACTCCTCCGGAGGAACAAAATCCCGAAGTTCATGATGCAGAATACAAAGAAAACGAGAAAGGAGAAGGGGAAACTAAATAAGAAAAAAAGCCAAACGCTCCCGCGTTTGGCTTTTTGGATGTAGAATTATTTTTAGTATAATTAATCTATGGACGTAAAAGAAATTGCAAAGCGGTTTGGTATTGAAGCCATAAGCGTTGAGCCAGTTAAAAGCGCTGTATTGAGTGAAGTATACGTTATTAATAATGAATATATTCTACGTTCACGCGTTTTAGATGCAAACACAGTTTCAAAATTTAATAACGAGCAGTATTTATTGGATGAAGTAAGAAAAATAATTGAGATAAAACTTCCTAATTTATTAAACACAGAATCTGGGTATAAATATTTTATTGACAAAAATTCTCTTTGGACAGCATATTCTTTAATAAAAGGGGAAATTTTGTGTGCTTGGTGGAACCTAGAAAAACTTTCTGAAGAGCAAAAGAAGAAAGTTTTTATAACTTTACGAGAATTACATTTAAAAACAGCAGGGAAATTTGATTATGATAAAAGCTATTATGATTTTATTGAAGATGTAACTCAACGGTTATCAAATATTGGCAATAATATTTCAACTGATGAACTTACGAGAATTCAAAAAGCAGTTAATATAGTTAAAAATTTTAAAAATAATATACAAAAAAAAGATATTTGTTTTGTTCATGGAGATTATCACCCTGGTAATATTATTTTTAAGGGGAATAAAATTGTTGGCTTATTAGACTTTGATTTTTCTAGATTGGGTTCTTATCTTGAAGATTTAGCATATACCATAATGATGTTCTTGCGAAATTATCAAAGACCTTTTGAATTTAATGAAAAGGAATATTTCCAGTTTTTAGATTGGTATGAAATAAAAAAAGAAGATATCTCTGTATTTAATGAATATCTAATCCTTTATACTTTTTATGATCTTCATTTATTTACAGAATTAAAACAATTACCAAATAGGGACATATTTATAGAGTATCAGAGAAATTTTTTAAAAGACGTATGTTCAAGGTTTAAATACTAAAAACAGTTTTATTTTAGTGAATTTTGTTGTATAATTTACCTATATGGACCTGAAAGAAATACCTAAAAACAAAGAACTTACATATATCGGATATACGACTTATAGAGACAAAAATGTGCTTTTTGGCATTAAACGTAAAGATAGACGCCAGCATGTTTATATTCTCGGAAAGTCTGGTACCGGTAAATCTGCCCTAATGTTCAACATGATTATCCAGAACATTG
>JAKALG010000066.1 GCA_021813235.1 bacterium | reverse complement strand
AGTTGTCTCGCAATTATGTCGGGTCAGAAATAAACCCGGATTACTTAACTATTGCAGAAAGAAAAGTAAAAACTATAACAGACCAATATAAAATGTTCGATATACAAGCAAAAAATACAGCATAACGGAATGGAAACTTACACGCAAAAAACAAAGGAATAAAATTTAATGAAAAGAATAACTAACAAAACTAAACAACTCTTCAACGGCACAAATATTTTTTGTCGTGTAGAGTTTTTAGTTATGCTGATTTTTTGCGAGAGTGGGAACTAAACTAAGATGATTGAACTAAACAAAATATACAATGAGAGTAATTGCGATACGATGAGTCGGATGCCCGACAACTTTATTGATTTAACGGTTACTTCGCCACCGTATGATAACCTTCGTCTTTATGAAGGTTATGAATGGGATTTCGAGCGAGTTGCCCAAGAACTATTTAGAGTTACGAAGCCGGGCGGAGTTGTGGTTTGGGTGGTTGGCGATGCAACAATGAACGGAAGCGAAAGCGGCAATAGTTTTAGGCAAGCACTATATTTTATGAGCGTTGGAATGTTGTTGCACGATACAATGATTTATAGGAAGGAGAACCCAATCCCATTGACGCACAATAGATATGAACAAACATTTGAATATATGTTTGTATTGAGCAAGGGGAGACCAAAAACATTTAACCCTTTACTTGAGAGATGCGTTACGAGTGGTGCATATACACACAGAAGGAATACAGGGCGGGTGGAAGAAGCAGCGACCAGAAATAGAGACGAAATAACTTTGACAAAAGAATATAAGCAACGTGGCAATGTATGGACTTACTTAGTGGGAAGCGTGAAGGGTGAGACAGGCGACCACCCAGCACCATTCCCCGAACAACTTGCACAAGACCATATTTTATCTTGGAGCAACGAGCGAGAAATAATATACGACCCATTTATGGGTAGTGGGACGGTGGCGAAGATGTGCATAAAGACTAATCGCAATTACGTAGGAAGTGAGATAAGCAAAAAGTATTGCGACATTGCAGAACGAAGGTTACAACCTTATAAAAGCAATATTGATATGTTCTACGAACAAGCAAAAAATACAGCATAACGTAGTTGCGGCTAAGCGGTGGGCGAACATTATATAAATTTATAACAAGGAGAAATAATATGGATTCTAAAGTTAAAAGAATATTGGAGTTAATAGAGGGACAGATTACTTTTGAACGTGTAGAGGCGCAGAATCGTTCAAGAAAATTAGACCCAACCGAAGACGACAATATTGCTTGCGGAGAACACGTATATGCACGTAGAGTTTTAGAAGAGTTGAAACATACAGTCAATGCAAAATTTGATGACGGCACAGGAGGAGAGCAGAGTGATAGCCCAACCGCTTGAGCCGTTAGTTAAACGTTTTTTGCCGGAAACTATAACGAAAAACGGGAAGCCAACGAAACCAAATACAACAAAGCGAGCCACCGCCGCTGATACTGCATATACGAAAGAAGAAACAGCAAAATGGATTATAAATTATTTTAAGCCACAAGGAAGCGTTTTAGATGCGAGTGCAGGCAAAGATGTGTTTTACAACAACTTTGCAAACGAGCAGAAATATAGATGCGAAATTACTGATGGAATAGATTTTTTTGATTGGAGCGAGAAAGTTGATTGGATAATAACTAACCCGCCTTACAGCATATACGACCATTTTTTGCAACACTGTTTTAATGTTGCTGATAATGTAGTTCTATTTGTGCCAATTGCTAAAGCGTTCAAAAGTAATAAAGTGCAAAAAATGGTAAACGCTTACGGTGGCTTACGAGAAATTATTTATATGGGAGGCGGTGGCGGACACGGATTCAAATTTGGGTTTCCGGTAGGGTGCTTGTATTACCAACGGAACTATAAAGGCGATTGCAAAATTGTTCACGAAGTAAGGCAAAAATACGTTTAACTACCATTTAACGAGCGAAAGAAAAAAGATGGAAAATTTTTACGTTTATCGAACAAACAGAGGGCGTGATAATTTTGTCAGACAAACTGACGTCCGACAAAAAAGCAAAAAGATTTCTCTTTGGATAGACGGAGAATTAAACAAAAGAATTGAAGGTGTAGCAAAAGAATTAAATCAATCTAATTCAAAAGTGATTAAAGATATTCTTGAAGATTTCTTCCTTGAACAAAAATTAAGAGACCAGGCGGAGAGAGATAATGCCTGGAAAAAAGAAGTTGACGAGTGGAAAATATGAAAACAAAACTTGGCACAAATAGAATCAAGACCATAAGAACAAAATGTAACGAATCCATTAGGCTGCGAGACACAAAACGCTCTAACGGAGAATATTATTCTCAATGTATCTCATGCGACAAGTATATCCTCTTAAACAGCGAAGCAAAAAGCGAAACTAAAGAGTATCATGCGGGGCATTACTGGAGGGAAGACCAATACAATTCGGTTAGATTTGATGAGGATAATATTCACGGTCAATGTTTAAGATGCAACAGATTTCTTCACGGCAATCTTGCGGAGTACGAAATCAATTTGCAAAGGAAAATCGGCAAGGAAAGATTTGAGCAGCTTAAACTTAGAAGGAACATTCCGAAGAAATTCAGCCCTTCTGAATTAGAAGAACTCGAAAGACATTTTGAAGAACGAATAGAACAAGAAAAAATAAGATTAAAGTTAATTAAATAATTGCAGAAAAACAATATTAAACAAGTTGGAGAAAATATGAACATTGACAAAATGAACGAATGTTATTCTTGCCAGCACAAACGGGAAGTGCCCGGAGATGCACACATACGATGCGTTAAGCCGGATGCATTTATGCGAGGCGACAAACACGGCATAGCAAAAGGATGGTTTATGTACCCATTATTATTTGATCCGGGCTGGAAGTTAAACCGGTGCAATAATTTTGAGAATAGTGAGTCGAATCAGTCTTCCAGTCAGTCCTACAACGCAACGAACGAGACGAACGCCCAATGACATTACACCGAGAGCCTATGAGGCAAACGTGGTGCACGGGCAACGAAATCAACGAACGCAAGCAGATGGCAGTTAGTGAAGCATCAAAAACTATTTCATAATTATAGAGGGTTGGGAAACCAGCCCTCAAAAAAAATATTATATCAAAAAAACAACTATCATTTATCATCACAAATTATGAAGAAATTGTATTTGGGTTATATTTTTATTACATTAGGATTGACATGAACACTTTACAAAAAACATATCAAATTAGAATAAAAACCCTACAAACTCCGGCTCTTGCGTTATCCCTTAATGCAATGTTCATGTCAGCCAGAGCGAGTAGGGTTTTGTTTTAGAGGATAGAATGGCGGTTTACAGACAAATTGAAATTACTTTTTGGCAAGACAGGTTTGTTTTAGACTTGACGCCAGAAGAAAAGTTTTTTTACTTATACTTATTAACAAACTCTAAAACAAAACAATGCGGAATTTATGAACTCCCACTAAAGATAATTGAGACGGAAACCGGATATAATAGGGAAACCGTAATAAAGCTCGTCCAAAAATTTATCGATTATAAGAAAATAAAATTTGATTGGGAAAACGAGGAGGTTTTTGTTCTCAATTGGATAAAGCATAATCCTTTTGACGATAATCCAAATATTATAAAGTGTATCAAAAAGGAACTAAAAGAGGTGCACAACCCATCTATGATACCCCTTACAAGCCCCTTACAAGCCCTCTGTAACCCCTTACAAGCCCACTTTCAACAAGAAAAAGAGGAGAAAGAAGAAGTATCCGAACATTTCGCCGAATCTTCACAATTTGCACCAAATAACGGAGTTGCGGCTAACTTGCAAAAGACTAATGGATAAATTTTAATGAACGAAAATAATTTACAGACAGAACAACAAGAAACTACCGACAATACTTTTGCCAAAGTTGAGCCGTTAGTTAGTTTGCCGAGCCAATATAATATCATCTATGCCGATCCAGCTTGGAGATACAACAAAAGAACAAACAGCAAAACGAAGTTTGGTCTTGGCGTTTATGGACATTATCCAACTTTAGACTATGAAACTATAAAACAATTACAAGTAAAAAAAATAGCTGATAAGAATTGTGCTTTGTTTATGTGGGTAACATTCCCGTATTTAGATCAACAAATTGAAGTAATGAAAAGTTGGGGATTCAGATACTGCACAGTTGCATTTGTATGGGTAAAAACGAATAAACGCCAAGACCTCAACCAAACAAGTTTTTTGCCGACAAATTTAGATACGTTTTTTGGTATAGGATATTATACAAAAAGCAATACGGAAATTTGTTTGTTGGGGATGAAAGGGCAATTAAAAGTAAAGAGCAATAATGTTTCAAGTATAGTAATTGCACCAAGAGAAGAACATAGTAAAAAACCAGCGATTGTGAGAGATAAAATAGTAGAGTTGTTTGGTGACCTACCAAGAATAGAACTATTTGCTCGGCAAAAAACGGATGGGTGGGCTGTTTGGGGCAACGAAATTAAAAACGATATAAATTTATTGGCGAGGTCAAACTAACGGAGTGGCAAATAGCCCAGCCGCTGAAAGGTAAACACGAAACATAAAAGGTGATAATGGAAAAGGTTAAAAATAAAACGCAAAATGAAACGATTAACGATTTAGGTCGGGCTGATTTGCTTGTTACCCCGACGCTAAACACGTTTTACAACGATGATTGTATGAATTGGCTACCTAAATGCCCGCCCGATTTTTTTGAGTTGGCTATTGTTGACCCACCGTACGGACTTGGGAAAGATGGGGGTAGTATGGGTTTTTGTGGCGGGATGAAACGAAATGGGACAACGCCACTTTCATTGAAGGGAAGTAAATATAAAAAGAAAAATTGGGATAGCAACACACCAAACAAAAAATATTTTGATGAATTGTTCAGAGTTAGTAAAAACCAAATTATTTGGGGAGTAAATTATTATAAAGGAATAGATTTAACAGGGGGGCGAATATTTTGGGACAAGGACAACGGCAACAGTAATTTTTCTGATGGAGAATTGGCTTACCAATCGTTTACAAATACAATAAGGAAATTTAAGTGGCGTTGGCACGGATTTTTTCAGGAAGAAATGAGTTTAGACAAACGAGAAATTAAAATACACCCGACACAAAAACCAGTTGGGCTATACAAACTTATATTAAATAAATATGCAAAGACGGGTGACAAAATACTGGATACCCACGCCGGAAGTGCAAGCTGTTTGGTAGCGTGTAAAGAACTTGGATTTGACTATGTAGGATTTGAAATAGACAAAGAATATTGGACAATAGCCAACGAACGTCTTGGGCGGGCTTGCTACCAACCCGAATTGTTTGGGCGTTCGGGGTAACTACTATTTAAGCAGAAATAAAATTTAGGAGTAAAAACATTGGAATTTACTCGATATTATGGCAGACACATGCGAAGACAACCTGTCGTAATACAAGAACCCGTAT
>JAKALG010000065.1 GCA_021813235.1 bacterium | reverse complement strand
CTTATAACTCAAAAAATCACAGTCATTTGGTTGAATAAACAAACTGAAGAAAAGAAAAATAAAAATGATAAATAAAATAAAAGCTATCTTGTTTGATATTGATGGAATATTGATTACCGGAGAGAAGAAGCTTTTTAGTCATCGCTTGGCAGAAGAACAGAATATACCTTTAGAAAAGGTTAATGAATTTTTTGATAAAGATTTTAGAGAATGCTCTTTTGGAAGAGCTGATTTGAAAGAAAAAATTGCACCATATCTTATAAAATGGAATTGGAAAGGAAGTGTTGAGGATTTTTTAAAATATTGGTTTGAAAGTGAAAGTGTAAAAAATAAAGATATAAATAAAGAAATTTTAGATAAAATAGAAAAGTTAAGAGAAAATGGTATAAAATGTTATATAGCCTCGAGACAAGAGAAATACAGAATGAAATATCTTTCAGATACTATGGGGCTAAAAAATTATTTTGATGGTATTTTTTGTACTTGTGATATAGGTTATGATAAATCTGAGCCAGAATTTTTTCAAAAGATATTAAAAGAATTAAATTTTAAACCAGAAGAAGTTATCTTTTTTGATGACAGAGAAAAAAATATTGAAATTGCAAAATCATTAGGCATAGAATCCCATTTATGCGATGATATTAATAGTTTAGAAAAATTGAAACTTTATGAATAAAAAAAATTACTGTACTCTTTATTTAGTACGTCATGGAGAAACTGAATGGAATTTGAAACACATTACTCAAGGACAATCAAATTCTTCTTTAACTGAAACAGGCATACAACAAGCTAAAACGATAGCTAACGAATTCAAAGATATACATTTTGATGCAATTTTTTCCTCCGATCTTACTCGTACTCAAAGGACAGCAGAGATTATTAAACTTGATAGAGAAATTATTATACAAACATCAAAATTATTAAGGGAGAGAAGCTATGGAAGATTTGAAGGAAAACATGCAGATGAGTTTAGAAATACTCTGAAAGAAAAACTAGCAAAACGTGAAAGCTTACCTGATGAAGAAAGTTGGACATTTGAGCTTGCTGAAGATGTAGAAACTGATGAAGCAATAGTATCAAGATTTATTACTCAATTAAGAGAAGTATCTGTTGCATACCTCGGTAAAAATGTGCTTATTGTTAGCCATGGAGGTCCTATACGTATGTTTCTCATAAAAGCGGGATATGCAAAAAAGAAAGATTTACCCGGTGGTTCTTTTAAAAATGCAGGATATGTAAAAGTACTTTCAGATGGAGTTGACTTCTTTATAAAAGAAGTACAAGGTATTAAAAAAGTAGAAGGAGGTGTAATATAACTTTATGAATAAACATTTTACTTTTAATAATCTCGCTCAGATTTGTATTGTGCTTTTCACGATACTTGGTTTTCTTTTTACTTCCTTTAAAATGCCAGCTTGGGGTTTGATATTTAATTTAATTTCTCAGCCTTTTTGGTTGTATAGTACATATAAATCTTGGAAAAACGCAGACCAGATAGGCACATTTATCAATTCTCTTATGATTACAATAGTTTTAATCTGGGGTGTCATTAACTACTGGTTACTTTAATTTATGTCTGACATTTTGGAATTTGGAATCAAAAGAGAAAATGAAGAACGACGAGATGGCGGATGCGCTGTGGTCTTTGATCCTGTGAGTCAGAAATATGCGGTAAATAAATATATTGACCATAATAGATTCGGATTTTTTTCTGGAGGAGTAGAGGATGGTGAAGATATGCAAAATGGAATATTAAGAGAAGTTACTGAAGAAGGAGGTTTATATGATTTTTTATATGTTGAAAAAATTGGAGAAGCAGAATGTCATTTTTATGCTAGTTTAAAAAAAGTAAATCGTGTTGCTCGCGCTACTTGTCTTCTTGTAATACTTAAAAGCATAAACCTAAAACCGACACAGCTTGAAGAACATGAAAGATTTGAGTTGGCTTGGGTAACTGCAAAAGAAATGTTACTAGATTTAAATAAAAATAATAAGGATAAAAATCGTGACCACTGGATTTACTTTTTCAAAAAAGCCGTAAATAGAGCTATAGAATTAGGCTACGATACAACTAGTCAAAAAATGTAGTATACTTTATCGTATTTATTAGAAGAAAATGCAAGAAATAAATAAAGATATTTTAATTCGAGCAAAAAAGGGCGAGGTAGAAGCCTTTGAATATATTTTGTCTTTCTATGAGAAAGCCATTTTTAACTATTGTTTGCGGATGACAAAAAATGTTCAGCTAGCAAAAGATATAACCCAAGAAACTTTTATAAAAGTATATACACATCGCAAAACAATAGATGAAAACAAAAATATAAAAACTTGGATTTTTACTATTGCGACAAACACAGCTTATGATTTTTTAAGAAGTAAAAAGCGAAAGAATGAAATAAGTCTAGAAGAAGAAAATGAAACAATCTCTAGTCTTGAAGCGTATTATCCCGAAGAAGGGCTAGTGTCTGATATTGAAAAAGCCTTATTAAGTATAAATGGAGAATATAAAAAAGCATTGCTTCTTTTTTACCAACAAGGTTTTAAGTATGAAGAAATAGCAGAAATATTAGGAATGCCAGTCAATACCGTGAAAACGCATATAAGTAGGGGAAAAGAAGAATTAAAAGATAAATTAAAGGAATATGGAAAAAATTGATGAACAATTAAATAAATTAATGCTTGTAGAAATTCCGATCGGGATGCATCAATCTATAATGCATAAAGTAAATTATAAAAGAGTACGGCCTGCACTTTTTACGATTTTTTCTATTCTTGCATTTAATCTTATAATAATTACTTGGCATATAAATAGTAAATTAGTTGATGCAGAATTTGGTAGCATGATGCAAGATTTCTTTGCCAGCTTCAGATTGAGTTTTTATTTTATTAGCACCGTCGCGGGAAGTTTTTTTGAAATAATCTCTCTAAGCACCTTTATGTTGTTAGTTATTAATCTTTTGGGGGTAATTTATATTGGAAATAAAATCAGAATATCAAAATATAAAATAATGTTTGAAACAATTTGAGGACTTCTAGCGTATTAAGGTTAAGGTCGAATTAAAAATAATACTAATATATAAAACATGACAAATAAATTAAAAATTTCTTCTCTAGTTTTAGTTCTTGGCCTTATGCTCTTTAGTGGAACAGTATTTGCACAAACAGATACAAGTGGAACTTCGACTGATAGCACAAGCAATACAACAGCTATCACAACCACTACTTCTAGAAAAGATTATCTAGCCAATGCTAAAGCTACACGTATAGCCGCAGTAAAAGCAGCTCAAGATGCATTAAAGACTGCTAATGGAGATGCTAAGACTACCTATCAAGCAGCTCTTAAAGACTATAGAGCAAGCCTAACTGCTTATACTTCTGCAGTAAAGACAGCTAGGACTACATATCTAGTAGCTCTTAAAGAGGCTAAAGCAAATACAGATAAGACAGCTAAAGCGAGCGCTATAACAGCAGCTAAAACAGCTTATCAGGGAGCTTTAAAAGACGCAAAAACAACCAAAGCTTCTGCTCTTGCTACTTATAAAGCGGCAAAGAGAGTTTATCAAGCTGCATTAAAGGCTAATGCAAAAACAGAAACAGCAGCAGTTAAAACTGCTTGGAGTGATTATAGAACAGCCGTAAAATCTGCTCCTAAAAAATAATTAATTGACCTAATTATTTATATAAAAAACGTCACTTTTTATGTGGCGTTTTTTATGTTATACTACCTCCTGATATGCAAAAAGTAAAAAATATATGGTTAAAAATAAAAAGTTGGTCGCTCCGCAAAAAGATATTATACGGGATAGTCTTAGTCGTTTTAATTTTTATAGGATATTCAATCTTAAAACCAAAGGACAATAGCGCCAATATTACCACAGATACTGTTAAATTAATGAATTTAAAGCAAACTGTATTGGCAACTGGCCAAGTCACTTCAAATACAGATCTCAATTTGTCATTTTCTACTACTGGAGTCGTTCGTTCTCTGAAAGTAAATGTAGGAGATACAGTAAAAACTGGACAGATTTTAGCAACTCTTGACCAAGGCAATGAACTCGCAGCACTTACACAAGCCCGTGGAGCTGTGGCGGCAGCACAAGCCAAATATCAAGGCATTTTAGATGGTGCTTCTAATGAAGAAATAAAGTTATCACAGCTGGCACTTGATAACGCAAAACGAGATTATGACAGAGTAAAAGCGCAACAAGACATCCTTGTAAATAATGCTTACAACAACTTATTAAATTCTAGTCCAGAAGCTGTGCCAAACGGAGGAAGCAGTGACTATACAGCTCCAACAATAAGTGGAAATTATTCTAAGGGGATAGAAGGAAAAATAACTATCTCAATTTATTACACTGGGAATGGGCTCACTTTCAGTGTCGGAGGAATAGCTTCAGGTAGCGGACTCGTGACGACAACCACTCCGCAAGCTATCGGAGATTCTGGATTATTTATAACATTTCCAAGCAACACTTCTTCTAATGTCACGGAATGGATAATAAATATTCCAAACAAACAAGCTCCCGACTATTTGACCAATTACAATGCTTATCAAGCAGCACTAAAAGCACAAGATTCTGCTTTAGGTACAGCTCAAGCATTGATAGATCAGCGCACGGCAGAGCTCACTTTGAAACAAGCGACTGCTCGCCAATCTGATATAGATTTAGCTAAAGCAAATATTTTGTCTGCACAAGGACAATTAGAATCTGCTAGCGCAAATTTTGAACACACAATTCTTCGTGCTCCAGCTTCTGGTACTATTACAAGAGTTGATATTAAAATTGGCGAGCTTGCACAAGCTTTGAAAGATATTATGACTCTTCAAGATGTAAAAAATGTATATCTAGAGGCAAATATAAACGAAGCGAATATTACCAGTATCAAACTAGGCGCACCTGTTGATATCACTTTTGATGCATTTAATACTGATCAAATATTTAAAGGTACAATAATGAAAATAGATCCATCTTCCACCATTATTTCTGGTGTAGTAAATTATAAAATTACTGCTAACATCTTAAATGCACCAGATCTTCGTCCAGGGATGACAGCAAATATGACCATCTTAGTAGGAGAAAAAAATAATGTTTTGGTAGTACCTTCTCGAGCAATTCTAAAAGATAAAACTGGAGTGAAAACTATTCGTTTAGTGACAAATACTAAAAATAAAGATTATAAAGAAGTAGAAATATCTACCGGCATGGAAGGTGATGGAGGAATGACAGAAGTGTTGACAGGTCTTACAGAGGGAGACGAGATTGTGACTCTCATAAAAAAATAAAAAATGTTAATACAACTTAAAAATATAAAAAAAGAATACGACAATGGTGGCGTTGTTACTAAAGTTCTTCGAGGAGTAAGCCTAGATGTAGAAGAAGGAGAATTTTTGGCTATCATGGGGCCGTCTGGGTCTGGTAAATCTACCTTGATGCATATCATTGGTTTCCTTGATCGTGCGACAGATGGCACTTATCTTTTTGATAATGAAAATATAAAAGAATTTACTGATGATGAACTT
>JAKALG010000064.1 GCA_021813235.1 bacterium | reverse complement strand
ATTTTCAAGCTGATAACACTATGAGGTTCTACGGTGGTAGTACTGGAATTCTTTTTAGCGATAGCGCGACAAAAACAGTAAATATCGCTTGGTTTGGGACAAATGGCAACGTCGGCATCGGGACGACAAGCCCGACAGCTTATCTTCATTTGAAAGCAGGCACCGCTACAGCCAATACCGCACCCTTAAAATTTACCGCCGGAACTAATTTAACAACTGCCGAAGCGGGAGCGGTAGAATGGGATGGAACGAATTTGTTTGTTACTCAGACAACGGGCCCGACCAGGAAAACGATAGCTTACACGACTGATATTACGATAGCCAACGCCGAAGCGAACAGTAGTATTACACCGGCGGCAGATGGAACTTACGCCAACCCGACCAGCATTACGATTAAAAATGGAATTATAACAGCAATTAGTTAATTATAAATAACGACCACTAAGTCAATAAACTGGAAAATATTATGGGAAAAATAGGATTAACATACGATAGCGTAGCAAATACATTAACAATAGATTATTCGGCTATTACCGCCGACCAGCTTACTTGGGCAAAAAAAGCAAGAGGATATTCAGATACAATAGACGACCCGCAGAATCCGGGAAGTCAGATAGCAAATCCTGTCCCTTTTGTGCCGTGGCTTTTTGCCGCCGCCCTGCAGAAATTATCCGATGACGCCATGGCTCAATATAAGGCGGAAACCCCCGACCCCAGAGATGTAGAAGCAGAAGCTATTGGAAACTTTGTTCCAACCTTGCAATAATGAAACCGATTAAAGTAGAATTGAAAAAGGTGTTTAGGGGCAAGTGGATTTGGATTATCATCCTGTCCGCTATAATCCTTGCCTTGGTCGTAAACATTTTCCACGAAAGCCAGCCAGTATTAACAGATTATCCGCAACCATATCAGAAGTAATTCGTCATCATTAAGATGACCAAAATAATCATAAACATGGCAGATGACAGTTATTCAATAAAAGAGTTTATAGCAGACAAGTTTGATAACCCCGAAACTGGTGTATTTGTGCGATTGGATAGAATAGATAATAAACAGGCTACTGCCAACGGACGCACTTCCAAAATTGAAGCAAAAGTAAAAACCATCATTGCAGTAGCGAGTATTGGATTTACTATTATACTTACAGTAGGTTCTTTCTTTGCTAATATGTTTGTCCGCTATGTGGCTGCTAATGTTTATGAGGAAAATAAAATAGACTTGCAGAAAGCAAACCAGCAAGAATTAAATGATTTAGTAGAACAAAAAGTCGGCGAAGCATTACAACAATATAAATAATTTATGGAAAAAAATTTTTACGCAAAACTTCCTAAAAGTATAAAGTTCAATAATAAAACTGGCAAAAGTTTTATCTTGACCAAACAACCATTGACAGATACCCCTAAAAAGGTGTATTATAGGAGAGCATTAGCACAAAAAAACAATCCTTATGCTTGAAAAATTAGGAACTGGGGCTTTAAAATCTAAGAGAGACAAACGTACAATACGACACAAAGTTGCATTTGCTGGAGTGCCTTTAGTGAAAGGTGGTTATGAATATTTACCAGAAAATATAGAACATCAACATACAGTTGGTATATGCACTGCAATTTCTTTAATACAAAATCGTGAAAAAGCAAATGGTAAAAAATATTCTCCTGACTTTCAATACTTGCTTCAAAAAAAGTTTATAGACAAAAATTGGACTGAAGGGTCATCTGTTTTTTCTGCCCTCCAAGTAGCAAAAAAATATGGCTTCCTACCTTTAGAACTTTGGACTCACACAACCGAACAAGACAGATACTTGCCATATTCTGAATATATTGCAAAATTACAGGCAATTTCTATAGAAGAAGTACAACGCTTAATTTCGCTCTGTACGGATAAAATTGCTGGATATAGACAAGAAGACGAAACCGACCCTCAACTCATCGCTAAAGCGATTATAGAGAGCGACAGTGGGGTATTATGTCGCTATGGGTGTCAGGATTATTGGTGGACGCCATCTTGGTTGCCACAAGACATAGACCCTCTTCGTTGGAAACCTGAAACTTCGGGACACGCAGTTGGATTACACGCCTTTGATTTTACAGAAACTCTAAAATTTAAAATGAATAATACTTGGGGAACTTTATGGGACTGGAGTGGTTGTGCTAACATAATTCACTCTTTATATCCTCCGACAGAAGTGTGGATGATACTTAAAAATAATCCTATGTTTCAATTCACAAAAACTTTAAAATTTGGAATGCGAGATAATGACGTAAAAGAACTTCAAAAAAGATTAAATATGCTTTCAATTTTTCAGACAGGATATTTTGGGATATTAACATTACGAGCAGTGAAAAATTATCAAAAAAATCATCAGCTAGTCCCTGATGGTGTAGTTGGTCCGTTGACACGGGCAGAATTAAATAAATAATGTCAGATTTTTTATTATTAAATTGGAAAGATGTAGGTAGTGCTGTTTTGTCTTCAATTATTTCAGCAGTTTTAATGTATCTGTCTAATTTGGCAAGTATTTCTGATTTTGATTGGAATAAGATTTTAGGTATTGCTGTAATTGTCGGTGCTTCTTCTTTATTGAAAGCATTTGGAACGACATCAAATGGAAAATTCATTGGTGTTTTCCCCACAAAGTAGTATAATTATCTAGGGCTAATCATCATCGCAGTCTCCTTGTTCTTTCAATTTTGCAAGTAGTTTCTTCACTGAAAACTTGTACAACTTGCAAGACCTCGCCTCCGATTTTACGAGGTAAGAAATTCATATAGAAGATAATTTTTAAAACTTAAGTGGATAAAATTCGACTAAACAATCCTAACGGATACTCTGATGATAAGAAGATAGCATATATGCAGAAGTGCTATCTTTTTGTTTGACTTTTAATATTGAAAGATTTAAAATTAAGTAAAACATTCTTTGACATCAGATATGCTTTTCTCTCTATTTAAAGTGGTGTTCGCACCCTCGCGGTCAAGAACGTTCGGATAAATTATGTGAATAAAAATCAACGAAAGTTGGTGTCTCGACAGACGCACATAATTGTCTAGCAAAACTGCAGACTTTAAATGGAGAAATAAGCATATCTAAAATAAGGAGGTTTCAAAATGTTCTTAAAATTAGAAGTAAAAACCTTTTGTACTGTTTGCAATACAGAAAGAAAAGGTAAATTATTTGGCTATAAAATAAGTAGCATATTATTTTTATGCACTATTTTATTTGAAGAATGTGGACACAAGCGTTCTGCTATTTTATCACTGCAAGAAATAAAAAAAATAGAGGAGGTAATAAATGTCCAAACATCATAATGATTTTTGCCCTAAATGTCATCAAAAATATATACCCAATGATGACTTACGACAAAAAACCAAACATCACAAATTACCTAAAAAATTCTTTAAAGGAATCGGTGGACTAATTGAAATCTGCCGGGGATGTCATAACGAATTACACAAACTAATTCCGCAAGATATTCTTTTAGAGAAATTTGAATATGAAGTAATCTTGCTAAACTTTTTAGAAAGTTATAAACAAGTTGCTTAATCCTCCATAATCACATCTCACGAGTAATCTACTACTCACCCAAAAATGTAGAAAAATACCCCCGACTTAATTGTCTAGGGTATTTATTTATCAGTCCATTTTGAATTGTTGCGGTCGGTGGAGTTGAACCACACTTTCTTTAGCTTATGAGGCTAACGACTATCCGTTCGTCCTTACCGCTTCTAAATTATATTTTATTTTATTTTAAAAATCAAGACTGTTTACTTGAGTTTTCCACATACCCCCACTTGCAATATTTATTGAAAGGTGAGATACTAGGTTTATGGACAAGAAAAGAGAAACCATTTTAATAGTTTTATTGAACGAAAAAGAGGTATCCTGTAAGGTTTCTTTGAAATCTTGTCCAACGGGGTATCTCTTTTTCGTTTCGTAAATTTATGAAAAATAAACCATTAAGTATTAAAACTAGATTTTCCATTTTTGAGAGAGATGGTTTTTCTTGCCAATACTGTGGTCAAAAACCGCCAAATACAGTATTAGAAATTGACCATATTTATCCAAAAAGTAAAGGTGGAAAAAATGATTTAGATAATTTAACTACTTCTTGTTTTGAATGTAATAGAGGTAAAAGAGATAGAATTTTAGGTTCAGTATCAAAAGGAGTTGCAAAAAGAATAAATAATATAAAAGAAAAAGAAAAACAGATGGAGGCATTTTATAATTATCAAAAAAAGATTGAAAAAATCATTGATAAAAAAGTTGAAAAATTATCTAAGTTGTGGGCAGATTTATGGGGTAATAGATACACCTTAAATTTGCGTGGATATTCTACGATTAAAATGTTTTTAAAATATCTCCCTGAAAGTGAGATAGAAGAAGCAATGTATATTGCAACTGGTAAAATCTCAAATAGTGTAGAAAATTGTTATAAATATTTATGTGGTATTCTTCATAATAAGAAGAGAACTTTATATGGCGAAAAATAGAATGATAAATACAAAATTTTGGGATGATGCCTATTCTTCAAATCTTGACCCGATAGAGAAACTTCTTTTTCTTTACTTTCTTACTAATACATCAAGTAATATATGTGGAATATACGAAATTCCTCTTAAAAAAATAGCCAATGAAACAGGGATAGATAAGGATATGGTTGAAAAAGTTATCTCTCGTTTTGAAAAAGACCATAAAATATATTATAGAGAAGGTTGGCTAGGATTAGTTAATTTTATTAAAAATCAAAATCAGAATAGCCCAAAAGTCAAAAAAGGTATAGAAATAGAGATGGAAAAAGCACCTGAAATTATAAAGAATTTAGTTTTAGGAAAGGGTATAGATACCCTATCGCATTCTAACTCTAATTCTAATCTTAATTCTAATTTAACTAAACCTAATATAGATATTGTCGCAAGCGACAAATCTGTCTTTGGAGAATTTAAGAATGTTCTCTTAAAAGAAGAAGAATATACTAAACTTATTTCAACTTTTGGAGAAAAAAATACAATTGTTTTAATTGAAGAACTTTCGGGATATATGGCTTCAAAGAGAAAAAAATATGCTTCACATTATGCCACACTTTTAAATTGGGGGCGTAGAAAAATACAAGATTATAAAAATAATAAAAAAAATAAAACATTTATCGTATGAAAGCATATAAAATAGTAATGATGAATAAAAATGAAATAAAAATTGATGCAGAAGAAATACCAAAAGTTTTAAAAGCAATTTCTACTTCAAGTCCAGCAATTTTAAAACAAGGAATTTTTAATCCAAGTTCTTATTCCCATATAATTGAGGATACAGATAGAGGATTTAAAGAAAAAATTGTGGACGAGTTCGGACATTATATGGGTGGATATATAATGCACTATGAAGAATTGCCCGATATATTTGCAGACATAAAAGAATTGGCTGAATTAAAATCAAAGGATTTTAAAAGTTTAACTTAATCTATAAGAATATGAAAGAAGTAAAAATAACAATTAGTGAAGAAAATAAAGACATTCTTAAGCAAGGGCGTATTGATGGTAATTTATATTTTCTGCCGAACATTCA
>JAKALG010000063.1 GCA_021813235.1 bacterium | reverse complement strand
AAGGTATTTTTTACCGTATGAAACAAATATTCTTGCATTTTCTTTCATTAAAAATGAAAACAAACCAAAAAATAGTGGATTTGCTTTTGCTATGTGGGATACAACGTATTCTGTTTCTTTTAATTCATCAATACTGAAAGCAACAAGTTCTCCGTCAATAAAAATACCAACTGAAATCAGATTAAATTCTCCAGCCGCAGAAAAAAACTTTTTTATAACAACAAGTTCGTGATCTGGATCAAGTTCTTTATCTTTTTTGACTTTATTTTTTGCCCATTTTTCATAAAGCGCAACTATTTCTTTTTGAGTATCTTCATCTTGCAAGGATAAAATTTTAACTTCAACATTTAAATTATTTTTTAAAAAATTTACTACTTCTCTACGTTTTATCCCAAATTTTTTACCTTTAAAATCTTTCTGTTCTTCTAAATCATAAATGTAATCAAAATTATCAATATCTTCCTCTAACTTAAATATTTTTGTATCAACATTTTTTACAGAATCAGAAGGGACTAAGTTTAATATGGGAGATAAACCTTCTTTTTTGGATATTTCTAACAATTTTTCTATAGTGTCATTAACATTATTATCTCCCAAAAATGTATAAAATGGTTCCCCTGTTAGGTAATTTATAAAACGTATAACATAATTCTCATTTAATTGGGAAATTTTCATTTGATCTCTGACATCCCAAGACCAAGTACCTGCAAAATTAAAATCAGAATATGTTTGATACTTAGAGATTAGTTTTTCTACATCTTTCTTGTCAGATAGCTCAAGTATTTTAAATTCTGGGAATTTTGGTATCATTATTTTAAAAATTTATAATTAAAATTTCCATATCCCCCACCAAATATATAACTAATTTTTAATTTTATTTTCTGCCCTTTTTTTACAAATTTTTTGTTTATTGGTATGAGCATTGGAGCATTTAAGGCTTCAGTGTCATCAAGAAATATTTTGTTGTGAAGAAAGGTACGACTAGTAAGATAAATACCATTTATTATTCCATTTTCCTTTACTTCAAAAGTAACTATTGTTTCAAATCTTTCTTCGTTTTTCTTGTCAAAATAAATAGAATTTAAAATTAATTTATCTGTAATTTTTGTAATTTTTAAATCATTCCATTTATGCCACCTCCAAAGGTGCAGTATTATTGGAATATCCAGATTAAACATTTTAAAATTGGCATTTATTAATGATACATACGTATCATGCCTTGATGGCAGAAAGATAGTGGAATCATCAACTAGTTTCTTTTTGTGTAAATTGTTTATTGCTTGTATTTGTGGTTCATCAACCATACCAGTGGTTAATAACTCAGAAACTACAACATTAAATTTCACTTTGTGTGGATGACTATAGTTACGAGCATCCCCAACTACTAATTTAATTTTACTTTTAAAAATATTAGATTTTATTATACTTCCAGCTATTTTAGAAACAAGGGAGTCAAACTCAACTGCAAAAATCTTTTTTGCTCCAGCTTGAGCAGCTAAAAGTGCCATTATCCCTGAGCCAGTTCCTAAATCTAAAACTACATCATTCTTTTTAACAATTTTTTTTATTGCTTTTTGAAAAGATAAAGTACGTTTTTTATCAACTAAACATTGTCCGACAAAATCTATAGAGCTAAAAGCCTTATCTTCTTTCATAATAAGATTATAACTTAATTAAAAAAACTAATCCATTTTTATTTTTCTCCTGTATAAAAAATATAAAATCAATGATTCAACAAAAAGAAAATATATTGCCCAACCAGATGAGACAAAATTCCACTCTTTAATGGCCAAAATTTCAAAAACTGCTGACATCCATCCTATCGTCCATGCGAGCCTATCTTCTTGTTCTGGGTTTAAAGAAACATGACGAAAATTTGGTATTGAAGCAAATAAATCTGCAATGATACTGAGCCCGAGTGCCAACAATGGATTACCCGTAAAATACCAAAGTAAAATACCCAAAATTGCGAGAAGGACACAAAGTTTATTCCTTAAATCCCATTTATTGTCTCCAAACTTGATTGAGAGAATAGCGACTGCAAGCTGAGAAAAACAGAGCCAAGCTGGAAGCAGAAGCACTTGCCATGGTGCGCCAGATGCCCAAGAACTCACGGTAATAACAGAAATCAGTATTGCCCATGTCCACCATGAAGCAGAAGAGGGTTTCGTTTTGCCTTTCAATATGGAAATAAAATAAGGTATAAAAGCAATCAAGGAAACTATCGGCGCCGCAATACCAAAAATTTCGTAATATTTCATTACTAAATAAGTATACCACAAGAATTTTTATAAATAATGAACATATTAGTATATTTTTCATATTATGGAATTCTTAAGTTTTATATTGTAAAATAAGTATATGTTTAGATATGATAAAAAAGTTGATATTTGGTCTAAGAAAATGATAGCAGGTCTAAATAAAGTCTGGGGTAATGAGATACCTAAAAAACAAACTAGCAAAAAATCTCTAACACTCCCATTCTTAATTGATTATCTAAACAAATATTTAAATAAATATGGAAAAACAATTATTAAAAGATTTAATGAATTAACCGGTTTATCCTATAAAATAAACGATTTCGGTTATTATATTAACAATACGCCCGTATCTCTTCATAATAGTGAAAAATTATTTATTTCTATAAGCCAGAATCATCCATTCACCAAATATCCTACAGTGATTATTCATGAAATCAGTCATATATATTTCTACAAGTATATTAACAGCACAAAGTTTTTAAAAACATGTAATGTAATTTCAAAAAAAGAAAAAAATGAGTTAAAAGAAATTATAACTGTGATCATAAACAAGGAATTCACAGATATTATTGATAAACCCGACGAAGGATATTCTAATCATAAAAACATTCGCAAACAAATTCTAAAATTATGGGAAAAAGAAAACCCTAATTTTGATAAATGGGTAAAAGAGGTTATAAAAATATATAAAAAAAATTAAATACCTCTCTTATACTCAAGTTGACAAGTCGTCTAAAACTTGGTATATTAACGGTAAATAAATTATTTGAAAATAGAAGAAAAGGTGCATTATGGATAATAGCAATTTACATCTAACACCAATAATCAAAGTTGTGGGCAATTGTTGCAACAACCATTGTGGTTATTGTTTTTATTACAATCTTGATCAAACATCTTATAAAATAATGGATTTCAAATTACTTGAATCATTTATGCGCCAGCATATAGAACTCATACGTGGAAATCTATCGTTTATCTGGCACGGCGGAGAACCTCTTTTAGCCGGTCTAAGTTTCTTCCAAGAAGTAGTTCGTCTACAAAAATTATTAATACCACCAAGTAGACCCGTTCGTAATTCTATACAAACCAACGGAACACTAATAACTGATAAGTGGGCAACTTTTTTTAAAAAAAATGATTTCAGGGTTGGTATAAGTTTGGACGGGAATATTAAAAGTCATAACCAATTTCGTTTAAATCGTAATGGGAAAGGAACATTTGATAGTACAGTACGTGGTATAAAAATACTTCGTAAATACGGTATAAAGCTAAGCATTATACAAACTATTACGCAAGCAAATATCTGCCGTATAGAAGAAGATTTTAAGTTCTTTGTTGATGATATGGGTCTTAATAGTTTTGGTATTAATCCATACCTCGATATTTTGGAGTCTAATAAGCACATGAACGGACAGAGTTTGTCTAATGATATGCTTACTCAGATTTTTAAAAAATATATTGATTTATGGATAAAACGTAATGATGGTGCTTTACGAATCAGAGAAATAGACAATTATTTGGCAGGTTTGTATGAAAGACATGCAAGTACCTGTTCATTTAATGGTTCATGTCATACGTTTTATACTGTCAACTATAATGGCACTATATATCCATGTGACCGTTTATCAGGAGATAATGATTTTTGTTTTGGGACATTAACCAAACAAACTTTGCAAGAAATTTTACACGCAAAAAAGTGGCAAAATTTTATATGTAAAACTCATAAACTGCCAAGTGATTGTACCTTTTGTGAGCAGAAAAATTCATGTAATAACGGTTGCACTGCTCATAGAATTGGAAGCATAGATGGAAAATATTTTTTCTGCAAATCAAGAAAGGAGGTGTCCGCCTATTTATCATCATGTATAGATAGAGCAACACCATAACTAACCTTATCAAATAATAAAAGGAGTGTATCCTATGGAAAAAGACATAGGTAAAGAAGCAATCGCGGGCGCATTATCTAGGATGAGCGAATCTAGTAATAACTCCTCCGAAAATCAACCATCCGCCGAATTTGGGGATTGGGATGATTGGGATAATGGGCACAGTGATGGACCAACTGATTAATGTTGATCTAAAGGATGATAATAAATTATCATCCTTTTTTATTTATTTTAATCTCCTATCATACAAATTTCTTTTATAAGTTTGGCATCAATAACTTTTTTTTCTTTTAAATATGGATAAATTAACTTTTGAATAGATATAATTTTATCTGACGTAATACGAGAATTAAAACTCTCAGGTGTTTTGGATTCGTTGATATTGACTAGCAAGTTTTGTCTTAATAACCCATTCGGGAGAAGTGCCGAAGCAACAAGTTCGTCAATTTTGCTCATAATTTCTAAATTATTATCCGTATATCTTTCTAAAAGAGGATAAAACTTATATTTTCTAAAATATAAATGTATTAATTCATGCCATAATATTTTAAGTACTTGTTCTTCTGATTCTATGGGTGTACGACTCAGTTCAAGAGTAATGGAGTGACTATCTATAGTCCCAGATGTTCCTCCATTCTTTTCTTTTGTAGATAATAATAGGTATATTGTGCAACTTTCATTATATGGAGGACATCCATAAAAATTTGCAAGAGTGTTGTTTATGAAAGAGGATTTTTCCACAAATTCTGGATCTGCAATAATTGACGCCCACTTTTTTAACATTATCTCATCTTTTGTATAAAGAGCATCAAAATACGGCTCAATTGTTGAAAAAATATTTTTTATTTTAGCGGTACTGTCTTTACCGACAATTAATTCTACAGCAGACAATGGGTCATTTTTAAGGAAAAAAGGTCGTCCAAGATAATCAGGTCCAAATGAATATTTTTCATGTATTTTTCCAAATGCTTGTATACAAAAATCAGCTTCGGGAGAAAAAGATAATTCTTTTCGCCATACTTCATTATGTTTTTTACGATTTGAAAAATGCCATTCAGATAAATTTTGAATGAAAAAATATAGATTTGCATAACGTGATATTTTTGGTATAAATTTTAGCGACATAATCTACACAATTAAGTATATCAAAAAAATCCCCTAGTGGGGATTTTTTTGATATGAATTAGTTTCTCTTTCCCCTCTCTAAAATTAAAATTTTGGAGAGGGGTTAGGGGTGAGGTTAATTTTCTTTTATCACCGGTTTCTTTGTTGTTACTGTGACCGTCACTGTTGCTTGGTCAGGAGCTTGTCCTCCAGCTCCAGTACAAACCATACTATAAGTCGTTGTTGTAGTAGGACTGACTGAAACACTGCCAGAGGTTGCACCTCCTGTGTTAAAGTTTGTTCCAACACAAGTATCAGCATTTGCTGAAGACCAAGTGATTGTTGAGGAAGCACCTTTGGCTATCGTACTTG
>JAKALG010000062.1 GCA_021813235.1 bacterium | reverse complement strand
ATTAGACAATCAATACATTCATCTGGTAATTTTCTTAACTCCAAAATAGCGTCTCCTTGTATTACTTTGTTTTTTAATTCCTCTATTGTTTTCATAAATAATATACTACTAGGTGTTAAGTCTTTTGATATCTCCACAATTAACACAGAATAAGTAGTGTTCTTCTTGCTCTAGTGTTATTTTATCATAATTACCCATAGACAAATAAGTACATTTTCGCTCTAGTACTTTCTTAATTCTCGACTCGTATTTGTGATTTCCTATTTCACAATTATTAATTGTTTTTTTCATAAATAATATACTCAATGCTGTTGGAAAGGATTTGCACCTTGCATATTGGTACGTTCCTTTTGGAGAACCCAACTAAAGCGTCTACCTATTCCGCCACAACAGCACTCAATATACTATTTGATTGGTAATTCTCTCAAAACTTGGGGACGATTCTTTGTTAGTTATTTTTTAACCTTTCTACGCACATTTCCGTTGTGTGTTCTGCATAAGAGCCGACACCCATACACGGACTTTCAATTTTGACACCGAAAATCTTTCTTACCAGTTCTTGAGCTACTCTATACATTGAAACTCCTTTTAATTCAGCAGTTTCTTCTGAATAAGTTGCTCTACCTATAGTACAAACCTTTTGTGGAACTATTCCTAGTTCTGAAAGCTTATATCCAAACGCTTGAGCTATCTTTCGAGCTAATGCTGGGTCTACGATTGCTCGTGAATGTTTCAACATCAACTCAGTTGCTTTAGTTTTAGTCATATATTTTTTGGTGTCCCCAAGTTTTCAAAGAACTACCCACACATTAAGTGTATCACACTTTTATAGTTCTGTCAATACCCCTATTTTATTGACATATACTATTTGGATAATGGACTATGCTCTGTGGGTTATGTGATTAGTACGCAGGTTTTTTAGTTTTAATTATGCCTCTTGTACAAAAGGTGTCGCGAACTGTTACCGCCTGCACTTTTTCGCCCACAGAATATAATCCACTATCGTATGATTCACTGACTGCGCTGGCTGTGTTAGACCGCTACACTAATATCGTTTTTGCATATTAAATCTACTAGAAAGATTTACGATATACGGGATTTGAACCCGTGTTGCCAGCATAATCAATGAACCATAATTTGTAATGTGCTACTCAATCCCTACCCCCTCAACCCGAAGGTTGAAGAGAAAATGCATAACAAAGAATTGTTATTTCTCATCTTGTAGGATGAGAGGGCAAGGATTGAATTGTAAAGAACTTATGTGGGAACTTATCGAATCGAACGATATTGTTTTATGGATTATGTTCTTTTCGACTAGACACAATCCATAACCTTGTTCCCATTTCCTCCCCAGCTAACCCTTTGAACAACGAGGAGGATATTTAGTTGTTGTCATCCTTACGATGGCACTATTATTATAGCATATTTGAATTATTAAAAAAGTGAGGAGTTGTGGATAACTATTTAGAGAACAAAATAGGTCGGTAGTCAATAATGTCTTTCCAGCGTTTATTTATAAGGAAATAGGTCTGTGATGGTTCTTCATACTCAAAGCCATTGTCTTGAGCGTAGGCATTATATCCTATCATTGAGCCATTACAAATAAAGCGTGGTCCTTTTTGTTTCTGATGATGATGTCCAAATACGTCATAGTCAGCTTCCCAAGCCGTGTTAGCTCGTAAGATGTATTTAGTGGTAGGAACTGAAATACCCCCTATTCCACCCTGAAACTTTATTTTGTGTCCGTGATGTAATCGAAGAACTGTATCGTATATCTGAAGTCGTGATGTGTAGCTTCGTGAGATTAAGAATTTTACACGAGGATTATTTGCATACTCTTGAGCAAGAAAAGCGTAAGTAAAAAGTTCTAATGAATTACCCATTTCTGTTTCTGAACTTCTTGGTAGTTTAGTGATACGAGAATGATTACCCGCGTGGCACGGGATTATGATTTCTTTTAAGTTGCTTTCTTTTAATAAGAAGTCAATACCGCTTTTTAAGTAATTCTTTGCCTCAATTGCAGCGTCCACAGGGTCTAAAGAACAGACCGCAAGATTTTCTTCGTGAATATTTCCTGTTATAAAATCTCCTAGTAAAGCAAGTACCATTCTTGGTACGTTAGTCGTCTTGTTTTCTAAATCTCGTAATTTTAATGCAATTTGGAAAAACTCTTGTGAGCGTTTTTTAGCTATATCGAGTGAGTATTCGTTTAGTCCATTTACTGACTGTGGACTTACTCGTTCTTCGATGTGCCAGTCAGAGGCGATTACAAACGCAGTAGCTTCTCCCCTTGACTCGGATAACGGACGAATAGTGTTTGAAAATGATTGTTTAGAAAGTGCGAGCATTGCCTCACGTTCTTTCTCTAAAACTTCAATGCGTTTAATAAGTTCTACATTAACCGATTTATCCTTATTGCGTTCGTTGCGTTCTTTTGTTTGTTCTAAAATATAGTCAGCGTTTTTACGTTGTTCTTCTTGTAAATCCCTCTTGAGGGTTCGCAACTGACCACGATTAAATCCATATTTAGATTTAGGAAACTTCTCTAATAATTGTTCATCTGTTGTTTCGAGAAGTAATTTAATTTCTTCCTCTTTTAGGTTTTCCATCTATATTTATTATAACATATTGCCCCTGTGCATAACTAAAACTCCCCATAAAGGGGAGAATTAGCTTAGGGTGGGGTGTTTGTTGCTCGATTCGTTTCGTTTATCTTATTATACTAAATCGGTTTCCTACCCCTTTTATTATACCATATTGGTATTGTGGATAAGTTAGTTTTGATATCCAGAGATATATTTACGAACAATATTTGCAACAATAGCAAATATAGCAGTCGCAACAGGTGTCCAAACACCAAAATCTATCTGACCGATAATTCCTGTAAGATATGTCAAAAGTGCACCAATGATTGCAAGAAGCGCACCCGTGCTGACCTTAATTAAATCTTCCTTATTGAGTGAATATTTCTTTGATTCCATAGTTTCAATGTATTCAATTATGTGCGACCTTTCCATAGTAAAATCTTATTTTTTAGTTCGGCTATTTTAGAGAATAATCCAGCGACTTGATAGGCGGTATATCCAGACCAATATGGCATTGGGTCCACCGCTCCATTGTATCCATTTTCTTGTTCCACATTCCACCATATCCAGTCCTGTTCGCCTTGTTCAACGGGCTTTAATCCGAAGTGAAGATGAGGTCCCGTAGTGAAACCCGTCATTCCAACTTGAGCGATTATGTCTCCTGCTTTGACGACCTGACCTACTTTTACCTTAAATGAACCTTCTAAACAATGACAATAGAGACACTTAAAATATTTTTGTTCTCCGTTATAATCGTATTTATTCTGTGTTCTAATAACAAGTAACTGTCCATTTGCTCCATCAAGCCCTGCGTAGGTTACTATGCCCTCACACGCAGAACGAATATTATATCCGATAGGTGCTTTGAAATCATATCCATTATGTCCTAATAATCCATAGCTTTTATAAGAAGCGAGCATGCTTGGATTTGTATTTTGAATACCAAACATCTGAACGATATTTGCTGGGTCTATGGGATATTGAAGTTCAAGCTTCATATTCTTTTTGTATTGCTTTTGTTTTTGCTCCAATTTGTTTTTTTGGAGTTTCTTTCTTTTCTTCTGGCTTCGAGTTGAGTTTAATCTTTAGAACTTGTGGGCTTAGTTTAATTTTCATTGACTTGTTATTTGTGCGCTGTTAAGCGTCTTTTCTATATTTCCGACCTTAGTTTCTATAACCGCCACACTTGTTTTAAGTTCTGCAATACCAGAATAATAAAGAACGTACAGTCCTATAATAGAACCAGCATAAGCAAGAATAATTCCTATAAGTATCTTTTGAACAGTCCAAAAAGTATCAGAACTAATTTTAGTGTCCATTTCTTTATAGATAGGTTTTAACTGTTCTGTTATTAAGTTTATCACTTCTGGTTCTTGCATGTTATTTTATGTTTTGACATATGTTATCTTGTTATTCCATGACCACGGATTTTGCGTGGTGATGCTGTTGACTGTTTTATTTCAAGAATTGCATATGCATTATATCGTGTTCCAGAACCAACTGTTTGTCCCATTGTTGTCGCTCCTGCGTTTACTGATTTATAAGATGCTGCTGCATAAGCACCACAACTTGCATTAGTGAATGAATAAAAACATCCTGCACTTGCGGTTAATTCTGTTTGCCCAGCGTCTGCAGTTGTTGTAGTGCTTACACAACTCGTTCCAGTGCCAGCACAAAGACAATCAAACAATATAGAACCATTTGCAGTTGCAGTTATATTCGTTGTAGTTGAAGTACCAGTTCCTCCAAATGTTGCAGTTGCACCAGCAGGAGAACTATTTGCTCCGCTCATTGACACTGCAGTTACTAAAAATCCACACCAATCACTTGCAGAAACTACTACATTATGTGTCCCAGTTGCAGGATTTACTAATGTAAAGATAGATGCATGCGGATTATATCCGCTTGTGGTATATGAATCATAAGCATCTTCTGTCATCGAAACACTATTATAAGTTGCTGTCGGTTTAACTCCTGATGTTGTTGGATTTATTGTGGAGACCATTACAACAAGCAAATTAGAACTCGCACCAACAGTATAAGACAATGTATAAGATTTTTGGTCAGATGTTCCACCACTTCCCGCAGTATCTAATACAATAGCACCATCTCTTGGATATCTTAGGCTTGCTAAAAAAGCACGAAATGTTTTATATTCTACTCTTCCATCTGAGTGGAGTATTGATTCTATCCTCAAAACTCCTTTTTTTGGGAAAAAATAATCTAGTAATTTCATAGTTCTTTTGCTTCTTTTAATAACATCATGAGTATATTTTTTGTTTTACACTTCATACAGTCTCCACTTTCAGGAAATAGTTTTTCATATTTCTCGTCAACTATTTGTATTAAGTCCTTTATTGTCTGTTCTGAAACGTACTTCATAGCAATAAATATATTATTACGACAGAGAGGAATCCGTATAGCAATTCTATTAATAAAACGTCCATTTTCTCTTCTCTGATCATTTCTTCTGTTCTTGTAATAATCATATTATGGGGTTGTATAACACATCGTGACGTTAAACTGGGTACTTGAAGCTGCGGTGGTGATAAATCGCATCACTGAATTTGCAGGAATTGTTGAACTTGCAAATGATGTAAATGATGATGGAGTAGTAGTTGCAGTGGTCGAAGTCCCAGAAGTAAACGCTCTATATGCAGCTGAAGAAGTTGCGGTAGCACGGGAAGCATCCCAAATGAGATTAAAATTCGCAGTATCTCCTCCTGTCTTATGAACCGCAAACACATTAGTAAGTGTTGAAGTAGAAACGAATGTCATGAATGTATCGTCTTCTGATGCAGATGGGCTTTCAATCATCCAATAATTGCATTGTTTTGGTGCGGTTGCAGTCCATGTAGTTCCATTGGAAGTCAATACATTCCCCGATGAACCAGGAGCAACAAACAATGGTGCACTTGTTCCATTTCCTAAAATGACATTATTCGCAGTAAGAGAAGATGTTGCAGTTCCTCCATTTGCGATTGGCATTGGATTTGCAAGCGTTGACAAAACTCCATTAGTTAAAAATGCGTGTCCGTTAAGCGAGGTGCTAA
>JAKALG010000061.1 GCA_021813235.1 bacterium | reverse complement strand
TTAAAGGGACGGTCAAAAGGCCCAAAGCAATAGATATCTCAAAAGAGTTGGATACACTTGGCTCTCAATACAATGCTTTTACCGCACAAGAATATACAGGATATTATGCCAAAGCTGACGCAAAACACTTTAAACAAATTTTTGACGTGGTCTCTGACATCTATTTGAATTCCACTTTTCCAGAAGCTGAAATGCATAAAGAAAAAGGAGTGATAATAGAAGAGATAAATATGTATGAAGACATGCCCAATAGGCATGTCCAAGATTTGATGATGGAGCTTTTGTATGGCGACCAACCAGCTGGCTGGAATATTGCTGGTGAAAAGAAAAATATTTTGGCCATGAAACGTGATGATTTTGTGAAATATAAAAAAGCGCATTATTTACCAGAGGCCACAGTGATAGTCGTCGCAGGGCAAGTGAAAGAAAGTGATGTATTGAAGGAAGTAAAAAAAGTTTTTGCTAAAGTTCCGCGTGGCAAAAAATCCCCAAAATTGAAAGTGAAAGAAAATCAAAAGAAGCCGGAAGTATTGGTTAATTTCAAAAAAACAGATCAAACTCATTTTGTCTTAGGAGTCCGTAGTCAGGATTTATTTAGTAAAAAAAATGCCACCCTTTCTGTTTTAGCGGGAGTTTTAGGAGGGGGGATGAGTTCAAGACTTTTCCAAAAATTAAGAGAAGAAATGGGAGTCGGATATTATGTACGTGCCTATAACGATTCTTATACTGACCATGGATTTCTACAAGTTTCTGCTGGCGTAGATAATAAGAGGATAGAGGAAGTTTTAAAAGCGGTTCTTTTTGAATGTGATAGATTAAAAAAAGAAAAAGTTAGTGATGAGGAATTAAATAAAGTAAAAGAATTTTTGATAGGCAATATGAAACTCTCTCTAGAGTCCAGTGATGATATTGCAGGCTTTTATGGCTTACAAGAAGTTTTGAAACGCGAAGTAAAAAAATCGGAAGAAAAAGCAAATGAGATCAGGAAAGTAAAAGCAGAAGATATAAAACTTCTAGCCAACTCTATCTTCAAAAACAACAAGCTAAACCTAGCTCTTATTGGGCCTTTTAAAGACAAGTCCAAGTTTTCCAAAATACTGAAATTTTAGATATTATATGTTATTATACGCGTATGCCTCCTAAAGGTAATACCAATTCTATTTCAATAACTACCGGCACAATAATCCGATTTTTTCTAGTGGCCCTCGGATTTTTTTTGATTTGGTTTTTACGAGATGTTCTTCTTGTAATCTTAACTGCTATAATGCTCGCTTCTTTTGTGGAGTCGGCTATACCTTTTTTCAAGAGATTTAAAATAAACAGAGTTTTGGCCGTAGTCATTATATATATATTTACCATTGCCATCTTAGCTCTTTTGTTTTATCTTTTTGTTCCTCTCCTAATAACTGAAATTTATAATTTTTCTGTTTTCCTATCCGCTTATATACCAGACTCTGCAATCTTAAATTATTTCAAAAGTGGTGCATTTGGTGGTGCTAAAGATATTATAGGCAATCTTTCTCATAGTTTGTCTTTGACAACTCTTCTAGAAACTTCCAGAGCTTTCATCACAAATCTTTCTGGAGGATTTTTCCAAGTGCTTTCTGTGGCATTCGGTAGCATTTTCAACGTAATACTTATCGTTCTTATTTCTTTTTATCTTTCGATTCAAGAGAAAGGCATTGAAAAGTTTCTAAGAATTATTTTGCCGATAGAGTATGAAGAATATGCTGTTGATCTTTGGGAACGTTCTCGCAGAAAGATTGCATTGTGGATGAAAGGACAAATGCTCTTGGGTATCCTTATTGCTATTTTGACTTATCTCATGCTTTCTCTCATGGGCATACAATACGCCCTTCTCTTGGCTTTGATTGCAGGAATAATGGAGCTTGTCCCTTATGGTATTTTAGTCGCACTTATTCCAGCTTTTTCTTTTTCTTATCTTTCTGGTGGCTTTTCGAGCGCTCTTATGGTCACTGGAGCCTATATAATATTGCATCAATTTGAAGTCTTCCTTTTTTCTCCACTTGTCATAAAGAGTGTAGTAGGTCTTTCTCCTCTTGTTGTGATTATTGCTGCTGTGGTGGGTTTTGAATTAGGTGGATTTTGGGGTTTAGTTCTCGCTATCCCCGTAGCTGTATTTTTAATGGAATTATTAAGTGATGTTGAAAAACATAAAACTCTTGCTAGGGCTATACAAAATGAATCCCGTTAGAAATTATAAGATGTACATATTAGTGTTAAAATTAACTACTTAAAATATTTATGGAGGTTTCTAATGGGATGAAAAATAGTTTCTATATCACAACGACATTGCCTTATGTAAACGCCCCCCTTCATATGGGGCATGCACTTGAACTCGTGCGAGCAGATGCTATAGCCCGCTCCAAAAAACTTGCAGGATTTGATGTATATTTCAATACTGGCACGGATGAACATGGAATAAAAATTTATGAAAGAGCAAAAGAAGAGGGAAAGGAAGTGCAAAATTTTGTAGATCAAGGCTTTGAAACATTTAAAAAACAATTGAAAATGTTTGGAGTGAGTGAAGATGTTCATTTTGTTCGTACTACTGACCCGCATCACATAAAATCAGCGCAATATTTTTGGAAATTAGTGGCAGATAACGGTTTTATTTATAAAAAAAATTACGAAGCGAAGTATTGTATCGGTTGTGAAAGCGAAAAGACAGATTCTGAATTGAATGACAGTGGAGAATGTCTTGTCCATCCCGGACGTCCGCTTGAGATGATAAAAGAAGAAAATTATTTTTTCAAATATTCTGCTTTTGGAGAAAAACTTTTAGATTTTTATGAAAAGAACCCAAAGTTTATTGTGCCGGATTTTCGTTTCAATGAAATAAAAACATTCGTAGAAAACGGTCTTCAAGATTTTTCTATCTCCAGACTCAAGTCTAAAATGCCTTGGGGAATAGAAGTACCAGGAGACAAAGATCATGTGATGTATGTTTGGTTTGATGCTTTGGTTAATTATATTTCTACTTTAGGCTGGCCTGAGAATACTCCCCACCTCGTGGAGGAGGGGGTAGGGGGTGGTGATGAAAATCTTTTTGAAAAATATTGGGTGAATGGCAACCCGACGCAGTATTGTGGAAAAGATAATACTCGTTTTCAAGGAGCTATGTGGCAAGCGATGCTTTTTGCGGCAGGAATACCGAATTCTCATCAAATAGTTGTAAATGGCTTTATCACAGGCGAAGGCGGAATCAGAATGTCTAAAACGCTCGGCAATGGAGTTGACCCGAAAGACGTTGTAGATGAATACAGCGTAGATGCATTGAGATTTTTCTTATTGAAAGAAGTAAGTAATTTTGAGGATAGCCCTTTCACTATGAAGCGTTTCAAAGATGCATATAATTCTGGCCTAGCAAATGGATTGGGGAATTTATCTTCTAGAATTTTGACTCTTTCCGAAAAATATTTAGAGAAGTGTCCAGAGATTCCAGCCCGAACGGATTTCACAGAATATTTTAATATCTATGAAGAATTTGACCTTAAAAAAGTGATGGATTTTATTTGGGGGAAAATACAAGATCTTGATAAAAAGATTCAAGAGACAGAACCTTTCAAAGTTATAAAAACCGATGAGAAAAAAGGAAAAGAAATGATAAAAGAAATGGTTTTAGAATTATATCAAATCGCTCGAATGTTAAACCCTGTCATGCCAGAGACAAATGAAAAACTCAAAAAATTAATTAAAGAAAACAAAAAACCAGCAGAGCCTTTGTTTTTACGTAAAGAATAATTTAGACCCCTACCCAACCTCCCCCTTAGTAAGGGGGAGGGGTAAAATACAATGACCGTTGTATATAACATTTTAAAATTAAAAGAGAGACGTATAGATCTTAGATACAATCAAACTCCACAAGAAGTTTTGTTATGGACACGTTTGCGTCGTGAGCAGTTAGGTTTTAAATTTAGAAGACAGCATAGTATTGGAGGATATATTGCTGACTTTTATTGTCCTGAAAAAAAATTAGTAATTGAGATTGACGGTAAAGAACATTCTAAAAAAGAAAACAAAGAATATGATAAAATCCGAACTGATTATTTTAGAGGTTTAGATATAAATGTTTTACGTTTTACAAATACAGAAATAAATATTAACATAGATGGAGTTATCCAAAAGATTTTTAGCAAGTTAAAGTTACCCCTACCCAACCTCCCCCTTACTAAGGGGGAGGAGAGGAGGGGGTCTTGAATTATAAAATGCCTAAATACATAGATATACATAGTCATATAAACTTCAAAGCTTTTGATGAAGACAGAAATACTGTTCTCCATCGTACTTTAAACGATGATATTTGGGTAATAAATGTTGGTACGCAGATAGATACTTCCAAGAAAGCAGTAGAGATGACAAATGAATTTAAAGAAGGCGTCTTTGCTACGATTGGTCTTCATCCTATACATACAAGTGCTTCTCACCATGACAAAAATGAACTTGGTGATGAAGGAAAAGAATTTACTTCCCGTGGAGAAATTTTTGATAAAGAAAAATATAGAGAACTTATAAAACAAGGTAAAGTAGTCGGTATAGGAGAATGTGGCTTGGATTATTTTCATATGGACGAGGAATCGATAGAAAAGCAGAGAAAAGCTTTTATAGAACAAATAGAACTTGCAAATGAATCAAATTTACCCTTGATGCTTCATATTCGTAATAACCCGAAAGACAAAACGAGGAATGCTTATTTTGATGTTTATGAATTATTAAAAAAATATTCAAAAGTAAAAGGAGTGTCTCATTTTTTTGCAGGTAGTATTGAAGACATGAAAAGATTTATAGAAATAGGCATTCTTGTTTCTTTTGCCGGACCGATAACATTTCCTCCCAAGATAGAAATTTGTGATTATGAAAGTGTAATACGAGAAACACCGCTTGATATGATATTAGCAGATACAGATTCTCCATACGTAGCACCAGTGCCACATCGTGGTAAGCGTAATGAGCCCGTTTACGTTAAAGAAATTGTAAAAAAAATTGCTGAAATAAAAGGTCTTCCAGAGCTTGATGTGGTAGAAGCGATTGTTCTAAATGCTAAAAAGCTTTTTGACATTTAGATGAAAAATTGCTACTATGTTTGAGTCTCATTTGAGCTGGCATTGAAACCAGTTCACAAAGGTCCATAATGAGATTTATTAAAAAATAATTAAAATATTTATAGTATGGAAGACACAAATGAGGATGTAGAAATAAACTCTCGTATCTATGAGGTGGGCTATCTTTTGTTGCCTACTATTCCTGAAGAGGGAATACCTGCCCTTTATGGCAACTTGAAAGACCTCGTCGTTTCTCTAGGTGGTGAAATCATTTCAGACGAAATGCCTAAAATGATTACTCTCGCTTACACAATGTCGAAGGTTACTCAAAACGTACGAAGTAAATTTAATTCGGCATTTTTTGGTTGGGTTAAATTTGAAATAAATCCGGAAAAAGTTTTGGAATTGAAAAAGAAACTCGATTTAGATCCTAACTTTTTAAGATTTTTAATCTTAAAAACAGTTAGAGAGAATACTATCGCTGCTAAAAGATTTGTTCACAAAGATTCTAGGAAAAAAATATTTTCTGCCAAAAAAGAGGGAGAAAATGAAAATGTCGCTCCTATAGACGAAAAGGAGATAGACAAAGAGATAGATG
>JAKALG010000060.1 GCA_021813235.1 bacterium | reverse complement strand
AGCTTGCAACCGTTCTTGCGGGGCTAAGGCTATCAAACCACCAAATGTTTCCTGCTGTAGATGCGTCCCACATTCCAACATATGTAATTGTTCCCCACGAGCCAGTGCTTTCAGGGAAAGTTACTGCTGTTGAATTTGTCAGAGCGGCATTCGACGCTGTTCCCCAGTTGGTTTTATTGTTAGCAAGAGAAACCCTAGCATATGCGCTGCCGCTGGGTTCGGTTGCCCCCGTTCCGTCTATTTGAATTGTTGTTGTAGATAAACCAAAATAATATGTGCTTGGCTCCGAGTAAGCCGTTGCGCCAAAATTTTTATCGAGCAATCTGTTGGCCGAGTAATACGAGATAGCCATTTTTTCTCCTTAAAATAAAAAATTCTTTTTGGAAAAGAACCTTAACTAAATTTTGTTTTTTATAAATTCCATTGCGGCATCTGTGTTTTTTATTTTTCTTATATCTATTTCAACATAGATTCCGTTTTTTCTAGCGAACCTTTTCTTTAATTTATCCTTATGTTTTTGATAGTTAAATTCTTCTTCTGGCACTGTTTTGTTTTCCTTTGCTTTTAACTTATGCCATCCGTTTAACTTATAGTGTTGCTCTCCGTGTATTTCTATATAAACATTTTTGTCTGATAGATATATATCATAAGGAAGCCAAGCGCCCGTTTCTGGGTTTTTTAAAATCTTATATTCTGCCATAACAACATGCTCGTTTTTAAGGAGCTTTTTTAAAGTAAGAGCAATTTTAGATTCTTTTTGTGCATTTGCGCAGTAGGGGCATCCAGATTTTATATTTGTTCTACTGTTTATTGACGCAAACCATTCTTGTTGACAGGTTGTACACAGCCACCAAACTTTTCTATTTGTCCCATATGAAACATCCTTCGGTGTCAAGCCCTTGTTTTTAGTTGAATGCCATTCAGAAGATACCTTCGGGTGGGTGATAGACAAACGATTTTTGTCAGTCAATACCTGTCCAGCACAAGCGGAACAACCTCTTCCCGCATTTCTATCTGCGATTCTTGTTTTCCACTCATAAGAACAAACAGAACATTTCCACCAAATTTTTACACCAGAACTGGCTGTAAAATTCTCTGGAGAAACTGTGTTCTTTGAAGACCACTCTTTCGCAAGATCAGGTCTAGCATACTTTAAGTTGTTATATCTCCCAATCTGACTTCCAGCGCAAATACCACAACCTGACCCACTCAATATTTGGTTCCATCCAGCATAAAAAACTTCCTTACAACGATAGCAATAAAAGGACAGTTTTGCAGAATTGTTCACATATTTGTTTTTATTTGTTAATTCAAAATTTTTGTTGTTCGTTATTAGCCACAAAGAAATGTTTTCTAGCGTAAATGGATTAGTTCTTCTAAAGATTTCGGGAACAATTTTTGACATAATATTATTAATGGTCACTTCATATTTATATCCAACTCTATCTTTAAAAATAACTCTTCTTAAATTGTTTTTTTGATATTCATCTATAAAAACATATCCCAGTTTGTTAACAATATCTAAAACTTCTTTTCTCGTTCTTTTTATTCCACTCGTCATTGCTTCTCCCACAAAACAAAAATTTCCCAAAAATAAAAAGGTAGAAAAATGCTTGGGAGTGCATTCTTGTCGAGTCTAGATTCTCTATCTACCAAATACATTGTACCACAGATATACAAATTTGTCAAGATTTAGGCAAGAGGCGTTCTAGGTATAATCAGGCAAATCCCTTGAGAGGGTCTGTATTCTTGCCCACTAAAACTTATAATTACTGGTTGTTGAACATACTTTCCAGAAAGGGATTCTGTATTAGCCGTTGTTAATTCCACAGTTGCGGTTCCAATTCCAGTTATTGTACCATCTATCTCCAAAAGATTTTCGTTTTGTCCATATCTAGACAAAACCCATTTAAATGTCCCCCCTCCCATATCAAGAGGGGTAACTCCATTTTCTTCGTATACATTAAAGTTTAATGTATATGGAGTTCCAGCTATAAAGGCGAATTCAGTTAATGCATTAACTTGAGAGTATAGAGTATATGTTGATGCCATTTATCCCACCTCTTTCTTTTCTTTTTCTTCCATTTCTTTAACTTGCTCAAATGTCTTTTGATTTTCAGCATCGAAAATTTGTCTTACCAACATTCTGCCAATCCAAAGAGAGTTTACAGAATCGCCCTTAACTTCTACCTTGGATAATTCTGCGTCCATCTGAGAAAGAAGTTTTGCCAAATGTTCATCTATTGCTATGTATTTCATTTTACTTCCTTTCAAGGGATTCTTTTTTTATCCATCCGGATATGGGTTCCTGATCCACATCAAAAATAAACCAGCAAAATAAACGAGTAAAACTTTCATTTTTACTACAGTACACCAACGAATCCTTATTTATTCTGTAAACATTCATTTCTCCAGATTTGTCCAAGTAAACATAATCTTCTGATAAAACAACCATTTCCTTTCCCCAAGTGTTTCCATCATACGGATTCTGTTTTCTTATATCAAAAATAATAATGATACTTAAAAACAAAAAAAGGAAAATTATTTTTTTATTTCTATGTAAAGCCAATGCAAATACCTCCTTTAAAGGTTATGATTTTGCTTCCAAAGGGAGTGCTAATACTTCGGCTCGTTGTTACGCCTACGCTTCCTGCTACAATGTAGCCAAGATTTGTGTAAAAGTATCCCTCGTTTGTTGTAATTGTTCCTTCTGACAATAACGATCCCACAACAGTCAGATTGCCCTGTATTCCCAAATCCGTTCCAAGAACTTGAACTCCAGAAAAAGTTGGTGATCCCCCATATATGCGACTCCCGCTCATTGTTCCATTTGTTATCTTTCCGGCATCTAATCCACTGGTAACTTTGCTATCGTCAACCGCTCCATTTGATATTTGAGAGTTTACAACCTGACCAACAATTTTATCTGCGTATATTGTCCCCGAAAAGGTTGCCGTTCCACCAAGAATGCTCAACCCTCCCCACTTCAAATCCCCATTGCCTCTCAAATAGTTTTGTCCATCAAGAGTTATCAACCCCAAAGAATCGATAATCATGGTTCCAATATATCCAGTAGTGGCAATTAATGTTCCACTGAATGTTCCATTTGCGCCAGAGAGAGTCCCTGAGAAATTTACATTCCCAGAATTATCTACCCAAAATTTGTCAACAAATGTCCCGCCTTGATTCTTTTGTATTCTAAACGATATAGACGATGTGGGATCAATAATTACCTTTGTATTTGTTGTTTGAATATTGAATTTTGCATTGTTTAGGGTTGCGCCAGTTGAGTCAAGCGTGAAGTTATTATTTGAATTCGTAATGGTTAATGTATTTCCTGCAAGTAAGCGTCCGACGATTACATCAGCAACAAGCATGTGAAGGTTTTTTGGTGGCACATCGATGTTTATTTTTTCTAAAAATTTTATTTCACTCTTTGTAACAACCCAAATGTCTAAAAATCCCCCAATAGTTTCACAAGAAAGCTTTGAGTAAGTTTTTTTTAGCACATCAACAGCGTTTCTGGATAATTTAAGTTCTTCTTGAAGTATTGATGTACACTCTTTAGACTTTATTCCTGCGCAGTGAATTGAAAGAGAATCCACAAAATCATTATCTAATTCAACTATTTTATAGTCATTATATTGAGAAATTTGATATACGGAGATATTTTTATTTTCAGATTTAACCAATATTATTTCAACAGAAAAGATTCCATCTTCTTTTTCTATATTTAGCGAAGATAAAAGTTTTGAAACAAAAATTGGGGAAATAGTGTTTTCTTTTTTAATGTAACTAAGGATTAATTCCACGACATCAAACCGCCCAGAAATAAAAAGAAGAGAATTGCCAAAGTGGAATATTTTTTGGCAAGAGTTGCCAACTCTTTTAAAAACATCATTTTCAAGAGATGAAAGGGCTGTATCAGATGCCATTATTACAAATTCCCCATTGTTTAAAACTACACAACTGCTCATGAAATCCTCCCTTCTTTAATGTACCCATCAGCGTTCCAATCTTCTAATAATATTTCTTCAAAGTTAGAATTAGACTTGACAATATAAGAAATCGCTGTTGTCAATTGAACTAGTGATGGAATCTTTCTAGCAGAGCGTATTCTCAAAACTTTGTACCCCAAAGATTTAACGAATTCGTCTCGTCTTCTATCTCTGTCTGGATTGTGCCAATACCAAGAATCGTACTCAATATCTATTTTTGCGCCATCTAATATTAGTAAAACATCCAAAGATAATTTTGAAAGAGAATAGTTTTTTTTCACATTTTCTTTTCCATATATATCAGACAACATTTTAAAAATCTTTAATTGAGGAGAAGACTCACTAGACCTCGCTACAAACAGGTTTTTTCTTGTTTTTTCGAGTTGAAGAACACTATCCAATCCATATCGACTTCTAACAGTGGCGAGGGTTTTTAGTTTCTTTTCCCTCTTCTTTTCACTACTCATTTCCTTCTGAGATGTGGAAATTTTTTTTGCTATATCTGGATGTTGACTTGGGTTTTCAACTCCAAAAATAGAAAGGAATTTGTTTTTTAGTCTTTCCTTAACTTCTGTTCGTTTCATTCCATTTTCAACACCATATAATAAAAGATTTGTTTCTTTGGTCTTCAGGTGTATACACTTTTTACAACAATCTTTTTTTGTTTTACAGTTTTTCCTCTGGTTGATGAGAGATTTATATGTTTTTTTAAAATCTATTGAGCAATAATCGCACTTCACCAAAATTTTGTAGTGACTTCCATCTGAAAGATGGCGTATTGGAATAACTATTTTCTCATAAAGTTTTGCATCATAACCAAGAGACCTATAATGTTTTATGTTTTTTCCGCCTATTTTTACCTCTATGTTTTTTGTCATTATCATAAAAATAATTCTCTTTTGTTTATTTTTGTGGTGATTAGCTTGTTCCCAATTACCCCGTAAGCAGTTCCACCAGTTGGAGTAGTAATTTCTCCAAGGGCTAATTTTGCCGTACTGAAACTATCCGTTGAAAAGGCCAGCATATTATTAACAAGCCACATTTGTTTTGCGCTGTATGTTGATCCTGTCTTCTGTCTTGCCCTGAGTCCGTTCTGGTCTATTATAATATCTTGATTGGAGTTACTAACCAAATTGTTTACAGATGCGTTCAAAGATGATGTTATGAATTGTGTGACATCGTTTTTGTAATCTGTTTCCCAATTGCTCCAAGCCAAAGAATCAAAAGACACACTTGATCCTGTGCTTACAACCTGACCCATTAGATCGGAATAAACAAATGCCCCATTATCAAGTCGGAGTCTGTTGCTAAAGGTCATCGAAAAACTTTTAGGATCATTAAATGAAAAAGAAATTTCAAGCAAAACCGCGCTGATATAACTTCCGTCTTTTATCTCTGCGGTAACAATACAACCCACTTGTGTTTGAGATGTGAATACTGAGAACTCATCTAAGAAAATATAATTTACAGCATCAACAGAAAACTCATACCTTGGTTGTGAGACTCTTTCTAAAACATTGACTCCTTGATTATATAAGGATTGACCAGCGTCCTGTACTTCGTCTGGTGTCATACTATCTGTTTGAATTATGTTTTCGTTTTTATAAGTGTTTTCATATATAAAGGTATTTAACTCAAGCAATTGGGATGGAGTGAAATTTTCTTCAAATGAAACATAAGTATTTA
>JAKALG010000059.1 GCA_021813235.1 bacterium | reverse complement strand
CGATCTATTTGACTGCAAATCACCAAGAATCTTTGCATCCAACCACCAAAAGATACGATTCATCGCCTTCGTCGCCCACTTCTGCTGGGTCGGACGATGGTCCTGAATTTTCTGGCTAGCAGGAATACGGAACGTAGACGCAGGAACCTGGTTTACAGTGAGAGTTTCATCCGTTACCGTTTTGTTCGCTACCGTATACGAACCGTCTGAACCGAGCTGTTGGACATCTGCTTCTCCGTCATACGTCCACTTGACGCTGGCACCCTGGACAAGCACATCAGCAAACTTCTGTTCCGCGAATACGGGGAAAACCAATTTTGTTACTACCTCTTACGAGGTGGAGAAATCACTTCAGAGAAACCTAGACACATATTCCTTGATAAAGATAAAAAATTCATCACCAGTTTTAGTCCATTTTAATCTATTACAATCAGCGCAGGCTAAAACAATTTTATCATTACTTTTTGGATAATAATGTTCGATATGTAGATTACTACCAGTAAGTTCAACCTTACAATAAAAGCATTTCTTGTTCTGTTGTATAAGCATACTCTGCACCTCTTCAACAGAAATCTTTCTTTTATTTTTTTGCCAATGGAACTTAGTGAGCTTCTTGAAATAGAAATGATTCATCTTTTCTCTATTTCTAGCTTCTCGTTCTCTTTCCATAAACCTTATATGCCCTCTTTTCTTTTGCCTATATGGTTTTTGAACTTTTATATATTGAATCCTTACACATTCCTTGCACATTCTCATTAACCCATCTTTTCGACGCTTATCTTTTCCAAAAGATTCAATTAATAAATTTTTCTTACATCTTCCACATATTTTCATAATACGAGTATACCATATCCCGTATTATCTCGTCTAGTTTTCAATGAGCTATTTGCTCGGATTTCTCTCATCGGCTTCTTTTGTTATACCGATGTTCAGACTGGTGCACCCTCTTTTATTGAGGTCCTCTCGCTCAGTCGTTCACGGTGCTTTCGCTTCCGCCTCGTTGTCCACTACTGGAGTTCCGAGTCAATCAGAGAGGATTTATACAGCCCATATTTCCGTTAAGGCTGTTTGTAATGAGTCTCCTGGTATGCCTTTATCCATTCTGTTTTGAATGGAACTGTATTAGCACTAAAGGTCATGTATTTTTGTTAATTTACCGACCAAATAGCATTAGCCCATTATCTCAGCGTCTCCAGATTTTGATTTAATCTTGTGCTTTTGATATCTGCCCATTTTCTCAGGGTCTATATTCTCTGGGTCTAAATCAATATCATCCTCGTTTTCTTCCTGTACTTCTACTTCGCGTGCAGGAGATTCACCCGCTTTCTTGCCTTTTGCAAGTTTTAAGATGGTTGAGAATTTAGATTGATTCTTAAAGAGAACGTAATCAAGGTCTTTGTCGTGAAACTCTTTCGTATGAGAGAGTTCATCCATAACCTTTTTTGCTTCTGCAAGTTCATTTGCTGAAGCGTTAGGAAATTGCTTTTGAATTTCAGGTACAAGTTTCGTCCATTCACCATCGAAATGGGACTGTTCGGCTTGTGCGCTTCGTTCAGTTAAAATCCTATCAAGTTCATCAAGTTTATTTTGAACTTCTGGGCTTACTTTGAGTTTTCCAGAATCCTCAAGATTCTTCATGATATTACTTTCAAGAACCTTAGCGATTTCAGCAAGTCCGTCGGCATCAAGATTGTGCTTAGTAGCAACAGCACTCAATGCGTCATCAACTGCCTTAATCTCTGCTTTTTCCGCAGGAGTAGCGCCTTTTTTAATTGAGGCAATATCCGCGCGGATTTCCTTTATCTGAGTAAAAAGAGCTTTTAACGGTCTATCACTATTCGTCGAACGAGTTGGCTTGACTGGCTCATCCTCATTCTCGCCTTTTGGTTTCTCCTCTGGCTTTACTTCGGGTTTTACCTCCTCGGTAGTACCTTTCTGTTCTTCCGTTGGTTTCACTTCCGGCGTTACAGGAGTATCTTCGATTTGAATCTCTGAATCCTCCATTATCCCCGTCCTTTCAAGGATATTTTCATGCGAACCCGATTGATTGTTTGGTGTTACCATACAATGACGTTTTTATAGAGGTAGGCGTTCCTCTTGTTTTATACGAGTTCGATTCTCGTAAGCCCAGCCCTGCGGCTTCCAGGTAGATTTTTAAGGATTATCTACAACTCTATATGAACTACTACACAAATTCCCCACCGAACCGCGACTGATATGCTTGAGCATCTTCTAGTTTTTCAAATGTGCGTGTTCCTACTTTCGGACCGAATGGAACATCCTTAGAAATCTTTACTGACAACGTAGCTTTCTGGTCTGATTTCTGCTCTTCAACTGGCTTCTCGCTTGACTTCTCTACTGGCTTATCAACTACTTTCTTTTCTTTCATTATTTCTTTAATCTTGAATATCGTTTCGACTTTTTATGTTCTGGCAACTTCTTGATGTTTGGCGTTTCTCTTGCCCATGTCTTAGCCTTACCTTTCATTTCCTTGCCTAAATACCCGCCAAATGCCGCCCTCATCTGTGCTTTGCTTCGAAACGGCATATTACTCTTCTTCTGGTACTTCTCCCTCGCCCTTTTCTTCTTCTGGTGATTCCTCGTCAGGTTCCTCCTCCTCTGCCTCTAATATTTCAAATTTACCTTTACTGACCTGTTTAACAGTCATAGAAATATCATAGGTTTCACCATCTTTCCAATTCTCTGAACCTGGAATCTCCTCAACGGGAATATCAATCGGAACGCCTCCTTCCTGTTCTTCTTCCATCATTGTTTCCTCTGGCTCTTCAGCCATTTTGCGAGGATATCTTTTTTTATTGTCCATAATTGAATTATAGATTATTTATTGTATTAGCAACTATTCATTGCCTTCTAGTTCTTCATCGACCGCCTTTTCGATAAATGCAAGCTCTGAACTAGGGTCTTGCGTGAAAAGTTTATAGTAGAATTCATGTGCTTTTTTCTCTGCAAATAGTCTCATTCGTTCTTTTTCGTCTATATCTTCCTTGTTACTTAGGATTCCTTTAATCCTTTCAATCTCATCTTTACTTTTACTTGCGATTTCTAAAATAATAGGATGATTCTTAAACTCAACTTGAGCAAGCAATCTAGGAACTCTTTCTTTCCAGTCCTCGATTTCCGTAGCGCTACTCTTTCCATATTCTTCAGGTTTAAGCCTTGATAATTTGTTTTGTAGATTATCCATTATGCGGGTTGAGCCATTTGAACTGCTTGAGAAGTGTTTTGAGGCAATCCCGTACTAGGTACTTGAGAGGGCTGAACATTTTGAGGTTGTCCTCCTCCACCAATAGGATTCATTGGATTATTTGGCTGACCCATAGCAGAGGCATCCTTTTTAGCTCTTCTAGCCTCGTTTTCCATAGCAATCTGCTCATGGTCTTGAATGTACTTCAAGAACGCATCAATCCTTTTTGCTACTTTTTTGTCGTCCTGATGTGTTTTAACAAAGTCTAAGATAGTCGAGAGGAAATACGCTGTAGCGTTGTAGTTCTTTTTAGGCATTCTACCCATCATAATATCCTGAATCGCCGCTGAGGTTTCTGATACTGTTCGTTTATCAGCGTGGCTTTGAGGGTCTAAGAGCATAGCTATTTCTGATTCTGAATATCCTCCTACATCTCTCAATACAGCCTCGTCTATTAACCTTGTATTTGCATTTGGATTGGGCGGGGCTACTTGATTCCTAACGCCATTAAGAGCTGTCAGCTTGTTCTGCTTTGACAATTCGTTCATCTTATTCTCTTTCATCTGGCTAGAAACAGAAATCTCGAAATCCCTCTTGGTGTTCAAATCTATTCTCTTCAAAGTGTCCCATTCAAATCCATTCTCACCAAGAATCTTTATGGATAGTGGCTCTCGTAGGTAGTCTTTAAGTCCTCCGAATACTCTCAATCCTAATTCCTGACCAAGTTCAATGAACGGTTGGCTATCAAATGCTAATCTCTTGCTAATCTGGCTCATTTCAGCATAAGTAACGCCAACGGTCTTTTGTCTTCCTTGGTCTCCCTTTTGCATATCAGTAACTCCGAAATTCCTACCCGCCATATCTTCCATGTATTTCAACATGTCGATAGTTCCGGTAATCTCTGGAGTCTGGAAGGCGTAAATACCATCAGCAATTCTCCGTGCGCCGTTCTTGGTGTCTACTTCAACAAGTCTATCCCTTCCCATTTGTGCCGCGTCTAATTGTGCGACATTCGTGAACATATCTTTGTCGTATGCCCTAGAGTTAGAGTTACGGCGCTTCCTGTTCTCCATATCCTCATTGAAGAAATCAGTCATCGCAATCGCATGGGGGTAAATATCATCAGCAAATCCTTTAGATGCGAAGTTCTTTAAGTCCTCATGAGAAGCCATAGACATCCACGGATAATACCCAGATGAACAAATATCATTCCATTTTTCAAATCTCACCCAAATACCAGAAAATGCTTCAAAAAGAATATACCAACGCTTTCCCTTGTAAGTCGTCACCCATTCAACCATGTTATATACCTGCTCTCCTACATAGTTGTTGGATTCTGAAGCTAAGTTGAGTGAGAGAAATCTATTAGCAAAGTCATAATTGGTCCAAAAATCTGACTGTTTGTATTCGTGTCCCGCTTCAGAACCAGTGAGCATTGCGACTTGTTTCTTGTCATAAGTCCCATCAGCTACTCCATCTTCTAAATCTTTCTTAGTAAGCCAAATGTTTGATTGCCCGCAAAATAGATGATTTTCAAGCTGTCCGCCTCCTTTCGGCTCAAAATAAAAATCCTCAAAAGGAACTACATTCAAATCAGCCCTAAATCCTCCGTTGTTTGAAGGCGTGTATTTAATCGTTCCTCTTCCGGTCATTAACATCTCGTGTCTTGCAAGGCGAAACTTTTGATTCCATTTAGCCCCTGGGCGCATGGATTCCATTTCCTTTGTAATATAGGCATTTGCCTTGACTGCGGCTTTCCAATCAGCGGGGTCTTGCTCGTTGTATTTCAAAATAACCGAATCATCTAAGTCGGCTTGCATGGTATCAATCATTCCTGAAAAAATAGGAATAGGAACATTGTACCTAATACGCAACTGCTTTTGCGTCTTATTGTTATATAAATCGCGAAACTTCCTAATCTGAATAAGACGAGGTTGTTTGAATGTATACGAAGTCGATAATTGCCTGAGCGCTACGCCAGTTAATTCGTCAGCTAGCGAATTTTGTTTCATTACTTAAATTATACTTTTTTTCTTTTGGTAGCAACCTATAATCTGAAAAATAACACGCAACGCATATCTTTCCTTTCTTTCTTGCCCACGGAGCGAACACCTTGCATCGTTCACATCTCCAATTTATCTTATAAAGATTGTAAAAAGTAGGATTATTCGGTTTCTGACAGTGAGGGCATACCGCACAGCTTATCCTATACGAAAGTATGCGTCTTTTTGATGAAAAAAGAACCTTATAACTCTTTCCGCAATGCTCACAATGAATAGAAATGTGCGTCATTCAAATTCTCCTCGCGGATAGTCTTGTTGTTCAAACCCTTTAGGACCGAATGTTGTCTTTCCTCCCTCATATTCTCCAACTTCAGGCGGGGGCTGGACATATGGAATTCTCACAGGTTCTGGCTTGCGCATCATCACTACATATCTTAGAGCATCCAACGCGTGGTCATTTGACTTAATCGGCTTTTCCTTTTGGTTTAATTCCTCCTTTTTATCGTCGTAAATATAAGACTCAAACTCACTAATAA
>JAKALG010000058.1 GCA_021813235.1 bacterium | reverse complement strand
TTCCTTTACTTTTGATGTTTATCATCGCCGGAGCGCTCGTCATTGCAGGTGTCGTTGTCGTCACAGAAGCAGAGCGACCTATTCCTGTCACTTATGCTAAACGTGTCCGTGGTATGAAAATGTATGGCGGAGGTTCTACATATTTGCCACTTCGTGTGAATCAAGCAGGAGTTATCCCGATAATCTTTGCACTTTCTCTTTTGCTCTTTCCACAAATGATTGGAAACTTTTTAGCAAGTTCCACCAATGCAGTTTTGCTTTCAATTTCTAAAGTATTAATGGCTTTCTCACAAACAAGTGTACTCTATGCCGTGCTCTACTTTATTTTGGTATTTCTCTTTACTTACTTCTATACTGCTGTCACTTTTGATCCAGAAGCACTGGCTACCAACTTGCAAAAGAATGGAGCCTTTATTCCAGGAATTCGTCCAGGACTTTCTACCTCTCAATACATTTCAAAAGTTTTGAGTCGTATCACTTTGCTCGGTGCCGTTTTCTTGGGTTTCATTGCTGTTTTGCCGTTGATTGTAAGGTCTCTTACAGGCATCACAGAAATTGCTCTCGGTGGTACAGCTCTCCTCATCGTTGTTTCCGTCGTTCTAGACTTAATCAAAAAAGTAGACGCCCAAATCTCAATGAGGGAATACTAGGAATATCATTTATTGACTTTTTGGAAAATGAGATTTAGAATTAAAGTATTAATAACTTTAATTAAAATTTTATGGAAGGACCAAACAGAACTAGTGAAGTAGAAGTAAAAGGAAAAGAGAATTTTGACGACATAATTAAAAACGCGGTGGATGCTATTACTTCTGAGTTAGATAGTGATAAGATTGAAGATATCAAAAATAATGCTCGTGCACAATTTATTGCTCTTGGTCTTCATGAGGATGACGGGGTAAGATTGGGGATGGAATCAATAAGACAAAAGATAGAAGAAGCTAAGGGAATAGAATCAAAGTAGATATTAAAACAAAAAAATCCCCGCTTGGGGGTTTTTGTTTTGGCAGTTTTTTATTCAAATCTAAATAATTCTTTATTTTTTTCCACTTCATCAGCTTTAAATAAACCCCCATTCATACATATATAAACCCCCTTATCAACACTGTTGAAGGAAGCCAAACTATAACCAAGGTTAAATGATGCATCTGATATAGAGAAGCCAACGATTGGAATCATCGCACCAGTAATGATAATTTTTTTATTTATATTTTCTTTTGCAATTGAATTTTCTAAGAATTTAGCTGTATCTTTCATTGTAAAAGTACCATGAGTAATTAAAATGTTTTCTTGCTTTGAAGATTTGACAGCTAGCCATAATTTATCCAAGTCCTCTTTGGTAATTTCACGACTATCTTTTTCACAAATAATCTCAATATCATAAGAAAAATGAGGCTTAACTAAGTTTTTTAGATAATTATCAATAGTCGAGTCTAACTTCATTAACTCCGTATTCATCTTTTCATAAGATGGGTCTATAAATTCTATTGTTCCACCCATTTTAATGATATGTATTTTATTTTTTATCATAATTTAATTATATCACTAGATATTAATTTTTTTCTATCCACTTTTTGTATTCTGCTACGATGATATCAACAACCTGCTCAAGGTTGTTTTTGTTTGTATCTATTACTAAATCAAATTGGCTTTTGTCGGTATTGTCTATTTTATACAAATCCCAATATCTTTTCTGTTCGCTTTCAAAACGTTCGGTCATCTTTTTTAAAACTTCCTCACTTGTCTTGACTTGCTCGCTTTGTTCACGCAGTTTATCTTCTTTTATACTATTTAATATTCTTTCCTTAGCTATGTTTGGAGATAAATCTAGGTAAACTTTAAATGATTCCGGAATCCAGTGATAGGCGGTTCGTGAATCAACAACGATTTTATTTTCTTTATTTAAATCTCGTAACTTTTGATCGGTCATCTCATCTATTTTTTTATCAGTTTCCGCTCTTATGTTTGTTTCAGTTACAGATAAACCAAGTTCTAACCCAACTTGTCGAAAAAAGTCTCCAGAAGAAAAATGCTTAAAGCCTAAAGCTTTTGCAACCTCCTTTGCTGTACTTGATTTTCCGCTTCCTAACCCGCCACAAATAGTTATAATCTCTTTTTTCATATATTCTACTTATTAAAGCACAATTAATACTAAAATTCACCTCACCCCTGACCCCTCTCCATTTCTAAAATGGAGAGGGGTGGATGCGAGTAGCAGACGGGGTGAAGTTGATTTTAAGCTTAAAATTATATATTGTATATATATGAACGCAGAAACTTTTGTATTTTTTGGGCAAGTGGGCTCTGGTAAAGGAACCCAAGTAGAACTCTTGGCCGGAGTATTGAAAAAACGCGACGGACGCGAATGTGTAGAGACTTCCACAGGCAATGAATACAGAAAGCTCATAGCGAGTGGAAATTATATTGCTACTCTTATTAAAGATTCAATGACTCGCGGGGAATTACAACCAGACTTTTTAACTAATGCAATTTTCACAAATATTTTGACTGCTTCTTTGTCTTCAGAAAAACATTTGATAGCAGATGGTTATCCTCGCACCTTAGTACAATCTGAGACCTTCGAAGCGATGATGAAGTTTTTCAAAAGAGAAGATATAAAAATAATTTATATAGAAGTTGGGAAAGAAGAAGCAATAAAGAGAATGATGTTACGTGCTAGACATGATGACACGAAAGAGGGTATAGCAAAAAGATTTGATGAATATGAAAATAATGTAATACCAGCGATGAACTATTTTAAAGACAAGAAAGGTTATACGATATACACGATAAATGGGGAACAGAACATAGAAAATGTTCATAAAGAAATTATTAGTAAATTAGGTTTTGCTTCAAACTAATTTATGAAAGATGAGATTATTATCATTTCATTAGGAGGTTCTCTGATTATTCCAGATGAAATTGATATTAATTTCTTGAAAGAATTTAAGCAGTTGATTTTAGCTCAAACAGAAAAAGGCAAGAAATTTGTGATTGTCACAGGAGGGGGAAAACTTTGTAGAAATTATAACAATGCTGGTAAAGAGATTTCGGAAATATCTAATGAAAATCTTGATTGGTTGGGAATTTCTTCAACACGTTTTAATGCTGAATTTATAAAAACTTTATTTGAAGATTTAGCCGAAGAGCAGATAATTCTTGACCCGACTTTGCCGATTAAGTTTGATAAGTCTATAGTCTTGGGAGGAGGATGGAAACCGGGGAATAGCACTGATTTTGTCGCTGTAGTTTTAGGTAAGAATTTAGGTGCTAAAAAAATAATCAATTTATCAAACACAGATTATGTTTATGATTCCGACCCGAAGATAAATAAAGAGGCAAAGAAGATTGAAAAAATTTTTTGGGCAGAATATAGAAAATTAATTCCAAAAGAATGGAATCCTGGACTTAACTCACCCTTTGACCCTATTGCTTCCGAAATGGCAGAGAAAGAGGAAATGGAGGTGGTCATAATGAATGGTAAACCAATAGACAATTTAGCGAAATATTTAAATGGGGAAGAATTTTTAGGTACAGTCATAAAATAAATATATGGCAATAATAATTAAAACACCAAAAGAAATAGAAATATTACGAGAAGGCGGGAAAAGGCTCGCTACTGTTTTGTACAAAGTGAAAGAAATAGTGAAGCCCGGCATTTCCACAAAAGATTTAGATAGTTATGCTTTTAAATTGATAAAAGATATGGATGACGAACCAGCTTTTTTAAATTACAAACCAGAAGGTGCAGATTTTGCTTATCCAGCTTCTCTTTGTGTTTCTGTAAATAATGAAGTGGTTCATGGAATACCGAGTGCCGACAGAATTTTGAAAGAAGGGGATATTGTTTCCATTGATTTAGGACTCAAACATAATGGCCTTTTTACCGACATGGCCCTCACTGTACCCGTCGGAGAAGTAAGTGCTGCCTCGGCAAAGCTCATTAGAACGACAGAACAGGCCCTAGATGTGGGTATCAACGCTGCTATGGGAGGAAATAGGATTGGGGATATCGGCTCTGCCATAGAGCATTTTGTGCGACCCCACAGATACGGTATTGTGGAAGTTCTTTCTGGGCATGGTGTCGGAAAAGCTATTCATGAAGACCCTTACGTACCAAATTTCGGAAAAGCAAACACAGGGGCAAAGCTTGTGAGAGGTATGGTCATAGCAATAGAACCGATGCTCAACAATGGGACGAAAAATGTTGTCTTGGATAAAGATGGATATACTTTTCGTACTGCTGATGGCAAAAAAAGCGCACATTTTGAGCACACAATTTTAATTACTGACGGCGAGCCAGAAATTTTGACGAAAATTTGATATAATATATTTATGGCGGAAGCATTTTTAAATGAAGCTCCAAAATTTAAGACTCCAGAAGAAGAGTTGAGTTATTTGCGTGCACATGTCGCAAGAAAAGAACAAGAACTCATTGACAGGGGTCATGAAAATGCAAATGAAAAAGCGGTCAAAGAAGTTGTGAATGCTTATAAAGAAAAACCTCTGGAAGAAGTTATACATAAAGACAATGTTATAAAAAATAAAGAAGTAGAAAGTATCGTTCTCGCATTAAAACCAGAATCACACGACAATATAATGGAGGAACTTTTAGGAATCGTCATCACCAAAGGAGTACGCAACGCTCTAGCTGTCGTAGAAAAAATGAATAGTCCACACATAGATGACGATTTTCACCGAATACTCATTCAATATTTAAAAGGTGGAAAATTATTTGATATAAAAACAGGCACCCCTCTTTATAAATCATTAAACATGACTCTTTTTGAAATAACTCTACCACTACCAAGAGAAGAAGCAGATAAAGAGAAAAGTTTTAAAGATTTTATCGGTGCGATGGAGCAATTTTATGCTGGCATGCAATCTATCTCTGAGGGGAAGAACAATGAAAAAGAAAATTATTTCACTCTAGAAGTGGCACTAAGTAATGCATCCGATGAAGTTATCGTATTTGCTGGAGTACCAAACAAACATCTTTCTCTTTTTGAAAAACAAGTTCTTTCTTTTTATCATGATGCAAAAGTCCACGAAGTGTCAGATGATTACAATATTTTTAATGAGCGTGGTGGTTCGGCGGGTGCTTATGCGAGCTTTACGGAACGTTCTGTACTTCCGATAAAGACTTATGATCAGATAGACCACGACCCGATGAACATTATTTTGAATGTTTTCTCAAAATTAAAAACACAAGGCGAAGGAGCAGCTATACAGCTCGTAGTGGCCCCTGCAGGAGAAAAATTCATCAATCAATTCAGTGCAATTTTGCATGATGTCAAAAAAGGAATGTCTATCAAATATGCTGATGATGGTTTTTATAAGTTTAGGAGAGAGTTGGTAGATGCATTTACAGGTGGGTCTAAGAAAAAAGAAGAAGGTGAAAACAAACATATGCCTGGAAGGCGTGCTGTGGACGAAGGAGCAGCAGAAAAAATAGCTAATAAAATGAAAAGTACCATCATGAAAGCCAATATTCGTATTATTACTTCTGCAGACACTAGTGAAAGAGCAGAAGGGATACTACAAGAGATAGAATCATCCTTTAATCAATTTACTGAGCCAGCTAGCAACTCTTTTGTTTTTGAAAAATTGAAAGGTAACGATTTAAGAAAACTTTTTCATGATTTTTCTTATCGTACATTTTCTAGTGACAAAATTTTGCCGATGAATCTAAAAGAACTCTCTTCTGTTTTTCATTTCCCAGTCGGTATCGGTAGTCAACCTCAAT
>JAKALG010000057.1 GCA_021813235.1 bacterium | reverse complement strand
AGTAGGCTAGTTTGTTTATAAGTAATAAATAAAAATATGACAGAATCACAAGGAGCATGGATAATACCTTTGCTAATACTGATATTGTTCTTCAAATATCTTCCCTATTCCTATGGGCGAAAGCCCAAAAACACCCCCAAAGTGTTTGCATAATATATGGCGTTTGAGTGTTGTTACATCAAGAAATTGGTGCCTCTAAATAGGAACTCAAGCGTCCATAGGAGTAGAGAAGCTTGCAATAAAAAATAAAAAGAGTATAATGTAATTATGAATAAAGAGTTGAACAATAATTTAATATTATTAGTTGCCGACAAGGCACAGATGATGAACGAAAGTTCGCAGGATTCAACTCCCTGTTTCAGTCGTCTGTGCCTTTTTGGTAGTTAAAACTATGGATATAAAAGTACGGGATCTTCGTAAAAAAGACCAATATAAAATAGATGATGCTTATCTCAATGGATATGCAAAATTATGCGGTGTATACGCTACAGCGGTGTATAATTCATTAAGTCGCCACGCAGACTTTCATACGCAAGAATGTTTCCCTTCTATTGAAAGAATAGCGGAACAGCATAACATAGATAAAAAGACCGTTATTAAAGCAATAAAGGAACTTGAGAAGTGGGGGATAGTCAAGGTAAAAAGGGAAAAAGACCCTAAAACAAAAAGACAGCTTCCTAACGTATATCTATTAGCAGATAAGAGCGAATGGACACCTAAACCACAAAGCCGAGTGGATGAGAAGGACTCGGAAAACCGAATGGATATAATTCCAAAGCCGAGTGGATTTCAGGGTAAAAGCCGAGTGTACCAGAAGGACTGTAAGGATAACACAATTAAGGATAACACATATAAGGTAGGTTTTTATAAAAAAGAGAGAGAAACCTTTAGAGGGAAACTAATACAAGACTTAAATGGAGAAGAACTCGCTGCCTATTCGCAAGGTCGCCGATAAAGAAATAGAATATAATCGCAAAAAGTTATCCCCACCCCATAAAATAAGTGTGGTATAATAAATATATGAAAAATAAAAAGATAACTATTCAATGTCCGACTCATGGAAAAACAATGACTATTGATATTTATGAGAAAGGAAAAATAAAAGGCGTACAATGTATTAAATGTTATGGAACTAAACTCGTACCTCCAAAAGTTTCAACCAGAAACAAAAAAGCAAAATAAGAACTCTACCCTCTGTGCTGAAATCTACGAGTTCTATCAAAAGAAAATCCCCTATGGAAAAATCGCTGGACTTGTCAGAGATTATGGCTACAAACACGTTATGGAACAATTCTTAATCGCTCAAAAGAATAACTATCGGTTTGGAGGGTTAGTAAATATGATAACAAGTGTCAAGATAATTAAAATATAAAAAGTTATCCACAGGGAGTTTGAAAAGTATGGTATAATGAATATATAATAATTAAACATAAATATATGAAGAAAATAGTACAAAAAGCTGGTGAAGAACTAAGAAATATAAAAAATGACATGAATAACGGAATAATATCAATGAATGAAGCAAAGGATAAAGCTATTCCATATTTAGAAATAATAAATAACGAGGGAAAGTTAATAGCCAAGAAATTTGGAAAGAAATATTATCCATTAGAATTAAGAGATATAAAACTATACTAATATGGCGAAAAACGCACCACAAGAAAGCGATGGAGCATTAAGAAGAAACTATATAGAACCTCCATTTTCAGTTCTAGACACAAAATCCGGTCCGTGGAGAGAAAGAAAAAATAAATGGATAGAAATGGGTATAAAAAGTGAGGTTGGAAGAGATGTTGAAGTCTTAATTGGAAAGGACAATGATTCTGACTATATGCCAGAAATGAGAAGCGCAACGAGCATATTTGACCCCGCTCTTTGTGAACTTATGTATACATGGTTCTGCCCAGAGGGGGGGGCTATACTAGACCCTTTTGCCGGGGGAAGCGTTAGGGGTATAGTTGCTCACAAGATGGGCTTCAATTATACAGGAATAGAACTACGCCCCGAACAAGTAAAAGCGAACGAAGAACAAGCACAAGAACTTATCAAAGATAATCCTCCAAAATGGATATGTGGTGATAGTAATTTTGTGCTAAATGATATGACACAGATGTTTGATTTTGTATTCAGTTGTCCTCCGTATGCAGATTTGGAAGTATACTCTGATAGTCCAGTTGATTTATCTAATATGCCGTACGAAGATTTTCTACAATTATATAGGTCTATTATTTGTAAGACAGTTGAACGATTGAAGATGGGACATTTTGCCGTTTTCGTTGTAGGAGATGTTCGTGATAAAGATGGATATTACTATGATTTGATAAGTGATACTAAAAAGGCATTTATAGATAGTGGGGCAGGGTTGTATAATGAAGCGATACTTCTAGACCCTATTGGAACAGCTATGATTAGAGCTAATGCAGCGTTTTCTACTAAAAAGCTAGTCAAGGTTCATCAGAATGTTCTAATTTTCAAAAAGAAAGGTGATATGCCGTCTGAACTGACTAAGAGAATAAAGTTGGACTATATAAATAAATGTGATGAATGCGGAGGTAAGATTAAGAAGGGATTCTGTGAAGAATGTCTAAAAGACTTCAGAAAAATCAAGCAAGATATGAAGATATAGTTATCCACAGATTAGGTTTGCATTCCCCCCACAAAAGCATATAATTAAATTATAAGTAAATAATATTAAATATGTATAGAAATAAAAAAGGACAGTTTTCACAAGAGAATGATTTATTACGAGATGTACTTCGTTCTATAATCACTTTCTCTATGTGGTCATACGCAAAGGTCGCTAAGACATTAAAAGTCTGGTATCAAATAAACAAAAATATCATTGTAGAAAAGGAAATTCCTTTCAAGCAATATAATGTAACTATCGGATATTTACCTTGTGAATTAGGAAGACGACGACCTTGGTATTATCGGACAGTACAAGTTATAGGACTTTTAGCAATATTAACTCTAATAATTATTATATAAATATGGAATTTAGATTTGGTGATAAAGTATACTACGGAATTTCACGAAGTCCCTATGTGATACTCCAAGTAGACGAAAGTGGAGAAACGGAATTAAAATATATGATAGGTAGAGGGGACGATATTTTATGGGTCAAAGAAGAAGATATTAGCCCAGCAGATGAATAACTAAAAAATAAATATATGAAATTTGAAATAAAAAAAGTATTAGACAATATAATGCGGATCACCACGAGTGATGAGAGATGGTATCATTTTGAAGACGAGGATACATATAGACCTTCTGCAACGTGGATAGCGAGCTTCTATCCAAAAGGAATACAATATTATAAATGGCTCGCAGAACACGGATGGGATGAAGCAGAAGCATTAAAACGTGAAGCAGGAGAGAGAGGGTCTAAAGTTCACCAAGCAATAGATTTACTCATTAAAGGGGGAGAGGTGAAAATAGACGGTAAGTTTATCAATACTACCACCTTGCAGGAAGAAGAACTAACACCCGATGAATACCATTGTGTTATGACTTTTAAGGAATGGGTAGATGATGTAAAGCCAGTATTTTTACAGAACGAATATATTACTCACTTGAAGAAGTTTAAATCGGACAAGGAAACTGATGTAAATAAAGGTTTTGCTGGTACAGTGGATTTCAAGTGTCTAATTGGAGGACAGAAATATATTGTAGACATTAAGACCTCGGCGTATATTTGGACTTCACACGAAATTCAAATAAATATGTATCGTATGGCAGACCCAGAGAAAAATGTAAAAATGGCTATTCTACAAGTCGGGTATACCAAAAATAAGACCAAACAGTACAAGTTTACCGAAGTGGAATACCAACCCGATTTAGTCAAAACCGCACACGATATTTGGAAGCGAGAAGTTGGTTTAATAACACCGAAGCAGAAAGATTATCCAATGTCGCTCAAACTCCAAACTTATAAACCAGAGAAGAAGGTAGTAAAAAAAGTAGTCAAAAAAGTAAATAAAAAAATAATTAAAAAATAGTATGATTAAAAAAGTTATATTGAGTCAAGTAGATTTCTACGATAAAAACAAAGACGGAAGTGTTCTCACTTATAAAGCAAAGGACGGAACACAAAAGCGATACAAGAAAATCCGCATTGGTATTCAAGGTATGCAAGATAAAGTGTGGGGTGCAATATGGGACTCAAAATCTCCATTAAATACGTGGGAACCTGAAATGGAGGTTACTATTGATATTGAGCAAGATGCACAGGGTTATTGGCATTTTAAACTTCCTAATAAAGACAGCGGGTTATCTGAACGTATACAGAAAATTGAGGAACGGTTAGATAAACTTGAAAAGGATGTATATGTAGAAGAGCCAGAAGTTGAACTTCCTGAAATACCTGATGAAGAAGCAGAAATTAAACCAGAAGATTTACCTTTCTAACTATGGAACAACCAACAGTTAATAGTATAATGTTAAAGTTGAGTACCGAGATATTAGATGATCCGAATGAATTATCTCAATATCTCGTATATTTGACCGCAAACTTATATAAATATGGTCGTGATACTGTAGAGGCAGAAATTGCCTATGCAAAGAGGTGGCAAGAAGTTAGATTGACTTGCGAAACAGACGGACAGGCAAACATAAATGTAAAGTCAGAACCTGAATATCAAAAGTGGCAAATGGCAAAAGTATCTGAAAAAGCTGTACTGGAAGTTCTAAGAGCTATCAAGAAACGATTGTCTAGTTTATCAAATGAGTTTAACTCCTACTAATATGGCATTAAAATATGTATGTGAAGTATGTGGCAAGGATCTAACCGAACCACATATAAAATTAAGTATCAATATAGGCAAAGGATATAGTGGCTGGATAGATACCCCACCAGACCCACACATTGAAGAACCCATCCCCACAAAATCCTTTCATTTCTGCGGTTCAAAATGTATAGCGAAATGGTTTGAGAAAAGAATGTGGAAAAGTTATCCACAAGACAATCAAGAAGATTGGTGATATACTGAGAGTAAGATAATTAACAAATAAATATGAAAAAGAACGAAATAATATTACGAGTTCTTAAAGATAAGTACGAGTCGGTGGAAGATAAAGAATTAGCGTGGATTTTGGGTAGTAAGTTCTTGGTTCGTGAGTTTCCACCTTATGGCTTCACAGGAAATAGAGGATTACGAAACGCCCAGCAATACGCACAAGATGGAATAATTGAACGAAAGATAGGAACAGATGGATATGTATATTTTAGATGGAGTCCTGAATTATGGCAGAAACATTTGTCAAATCTATGAAAAAGATGTTTCCAGAAGAACACAAAGAAAAATTAAAGAAAAGGGCGAAGGAATATTGGAGTAAAAATGAAAATAAAATTAAGAGAAGTAATAACTATGACAAAAGAACAAATTAAAGATGAGTTTATAAAAGAATTTGCACCTTGTGGATTTATAGAAAAAGACGAAGAACAAGTTGTTCCAATAATAATTGACTGGTGGTTCTCAAAAATAGACTCTCTCCTCCAATCTCAGAAATATGATTTAGTGGAGAAGATAAATGGAGAAAAGAAGATGGCTGGGTTGTATATAACTGGTAAGGGTGGTGGAGATTATATAAATTATCGCAGAGAAGATAACGACGAAAAAAGAGAAGTGTACAATCAAGCAATAGAAGATGTCATCTCCCTCATCAAACAAGATAAATAATTAAATATTTGGCACTACCGTTTTGGTCTACCATTATAACAGTCGAAGTATATTTAATACTCTCATAACCCCCTATGTCCCAAGATACTACACAGAAGAAGATAAAAG
>JAKALG010000056.1 GCA_021813235.1 bacterium | reverse complement strand
TGCCAGATATTTTTCTGCTTGTTCTTTGTCAAAAGGTAAAACTCCCCCTTCGCACGGTATACATTTTTTATTTAATAAATCGTTGTTCATAGCTTAATTATATACTTTCTCTTAATTTTGCAATCTGATAAATAGCAAAGACGAGGACAAAAGATGCGACCCATTGAGAAATGGAAAGGACTGTGTGATTTACTATCATATCTAATAGGATGGCAATAAAAGGAAAAGTTAATTCTAGAATCGTAGAAATATGCACGGGCGTCTTCGCAAGCCCTTTGTAATAAATGAGTAAAGCAACCATGCCAGTGGAGAGAGCGATAAGGACTAGAAGACCAAGCTGTGAGATATTCGGCAAAGCTAAATTTCCTCCCGCCCTACCAAATAAAAATAAAAGTGGCAGAGCAAATAATATTGTGAAAAGAAATCTATAAAAAGTACTGACTTTAAAATCTATTTTTCCTAAAAGCATTTTTGAAAATGTTGTGGAAGAACCCCAAGCGAAAGCAGCACCTAAGGCATACAAAGCTGCGATGATCGTCCCCTCGCCCGTCTGCAAATTTACTACTCCATTCGGGAAAGTCACAAAGTAAGCGGAGATGATAGCGAGTACTGCCCATTTGATATATCTTTTATCAAATTTTTCTTTCAAGAAAATAGAGGCTGTGGAGATGGCAAAGATAGGCTGGAGTTTTTGTAAAAGAAATACTACGGAAATGGAAATAAAATGCACTTTGCCGAGGGCTGTCGTGAACCAGAGCGTGCCTAAAAGCCCGCTCAAGGCAGCTATCAAGACAACGAGCCACCATTCATTCTTCGTTAGTTTAGTTTTGAGAACATATCGAAAAACAAAGGGAGACAAAATGAGGAGTCCAATCAAATGCTCGAAGAAAATAATCGTTATCGGCGGGAGCGAATAAAGATGCTGACGGATGAGTCCGTCAAAGGCCCAAAGTAAGGCTGCGATAATTATAAATATAGGTCCTGTGTAATTTTTCATGAAATTCTAGAATCTTTCCATGAATGATTTTCAAGAGTCGTGTTGGTCCCCTGGACTTATGACTCCGAGGGCGAAGGCTCAGAAAATTATTTATGGAATGATTCTTGCTAGGTCTTTTTTAATTTGCGCTATTAATTCTTTTTCTGTTTTAAATTTTTTAAATTTTCTTATAAATTTTCCAACTTCCAATGTTACTTTCTTCCCATAAAGATTGCCTTTGAAATCTATCAGATGCGCTTCTATCTTCGGCAATCCTTTTTTATCAAGCGGGCCAATTATTATTCCCGCCTTATAACTTTTGCTACTTAAAAAAGCCTGCCCTGCATAAACCCCAAAAGCCGGCTTTTCTTTCATCTTTGAAAAATGTTTTCTATCTAAATTTATTGTCGGAAAATTAATCTTTCTGCCGTATCCTTCCCCTTTTATCACCTTACCTGTAATAGTGTATTTCATTAAAATCCTTCGTCAGTTAATCTCTCATCTATTCTGTTCATATCTCGAGGAAACATACAAGCTTCGCGGATATTTTTTAGACCCAAGAGTTGCATTGTGATGCGTTCAGCTCCAAAAGCAAAACCTCCTTCAGGAGGAGCTCCGTATTTGAAAGCCTCCAAAAACATTTTTATTTTAGCTGGATCCATTTTCCAAATTTTCACATGTTCCATGAGCTGATTGTAATCATTTATTCTTCGTCCTCCAGAGAGCCATTCTACTCCACGACATATCAAATCCATGCCTTCATTGTATTCAGGCTCTTCTTTGTTTGGATAAACATAAAATGGTTTTTGACGTGTCGGATAGCCATAAATAAATACAAAGTCGGAGCCTGTCTCTTCTTTTACTATTTCACAAATTTGTCTTTCGTCTTCTGGGTTTGTATCTTTGTCTCCACGAACATCACGACCAAACTTTTCAAAAATCTTTTGTTGCACTTCTCTCAAAGAAAGCGTAGGCGTCTTGTCTATCATTTTTGGAAGATCTGCATTTAATAATTTTAAATGTTCTCCGTTTCTCATTTCGATTTGTTTCAAAATATATCTAACTGTTTCTTCTGCCATATCGCGAACATCTGTCCAAGAATCTATGAAGGCCATCTCTGCGTCGAGCGAAACCACTTCCGTCAAATGCCTTGTCGTCGATGATGGTTCAGCTCTAAAAACTTTGTTTACAGAAAAAACTCTTTCAAAAGCTGTCATCACTATCTGTTTATAAAGTTGAGGAGATTGAGAAAGAAATGCTTTTTTATCAAAATAATCAATCTTAAAAACTTCTGCTCCTCCTTCAGCGACAGCTGGAGCGATACTAGGCGCTTGAAATTCAAAAAACATATTCTTCTTCATAAATTCTCTGAAGGCATCTATCACTGTCTCTTGAATTTTAAAAATTGCTTGCACTTTCGGTTGCCTCAAAACTAATGCACGATTGTCTAGTTCAGTCGTTAAATCTAAATTGTATCCACTCAAAGACATATCAAAAGGAAGAGGTGCTGCTTCGGATAAAATTTCAATATTTAAAATTTCAAGCTCTATGTCACCATTTAAAACATCCACTTTCACGTTCCTCTCAGGACGCTTGTTTACCAAGCCAGTGATTTTGAGAACCCATTCAAGTCTGATTTCTTTTGATTTTTCAATAACTTCAGCATGGGAAGGCAATGAGACTGCTTGCACTTTGCCTGTCATATCACGCATATCAAAAAAGACCATTTTGCCCTGATCGCGACGGACGTCTACCCAGCCAGCGATAATGACTTCTTTGCCGACATTGTCTTTCAAATCTTTAATATATACTCTATTTTTCATGCCATCATTTTATCACATTCTAAATAAAAAAACAGCGAGAGAAAATAGCTTATATTTTTAATAACTCTGCTACATAATCAATATCTTTATCTCCACGACCAGAAAGATTTACAATTATAATTTTATTTTTATCTAAAGTCGGAGCTAATTTTATCGCTTCTGCCACAGCATGAGAGCTTTCCAGTGCCGGAATAATTCCTTCAATTTTTGATAATTCTAGAAAAGCTTTAATCGTCTCATCGTCAGATATTGAAGTATATTTAACTCTTCCGATATCTTTTAAATATGCGTGGATAGGTCCGACACCCGGATAATCAAGCCCAGAGGCTATCGAATGAACTTGATTTGGTTCGCCCTTTTCATTTTGTAAAACAATTGTTTTCATACCATGAATTATTCCTTCACTGCCATAAGTGATAGTGGCGGCATGTTCGCCGATAGCAGAGCTTCTCCCAGCTGGTTCAACTCCGATGAGTTTCACTTCTTTGTCGTCTAAAAATTCGTTGAATAATCCAATAGCGTTAGAACCGCCCCCGACACAACCAATGACATAGTCTGGCAATCTATTTTCTTTTTTTAATATTTGTTCTTTTGCTTCTTTGCCCACGATGGATTGAAAATCTCTGACCATCATCGGATATGGATGAGGTCCAACCACGGACCCTATAGCAAAAAAGGTGGTCTGATATTCATTCATAAATTTTGCGAAGGCACTATCCACAGCGTCTTTCAGGCATTTGCCACCAGTATTTACTTCTACGACTTCTGCTCCGAGCAACTTCATGCGAACGACATTCGGATGTTGTTTTGCTATATCTATAGAGCCCATGTGGATCTCACACGAAAGTCCGAGTAAAGCAGCTGCTGTAGCTAGAGCGACTCCATGCTGACCAGCACCCGTCTCTGCTAAAAGTTTCGTTTTTCCCATTCTTTTTGCTAGTAGTGCTTCTCCGATACAGTGATTTATTTTATGAGCACCGGTATGATTTAAGTCTTCACGTTTAAGGTAAATTTTTGCTCCAGCAAGTTTTTTTGTTAGATTTTTTGCAAAATATAAAGGTGAAGGACGACCAGCATAATTTGTCAGTAAATCTAAATATTCTTTTTGGAAAGCTTCATCATTTTTTGCGATTAAATACTCTTTTTCTATTTCTTCTAATGGCTTTTCTAATTGAGGAGGAACAAATCTTCCTCCAAAGGAACCATAATACCCCTCTCTGTCTGGTAAATTTTTTAATGATGTTATTTTTTGTTTCATATAGTTTAATTCGTTTAAAATAATAATAAAAAGAGCGTTTTTGCGCTCTTTAATGGATTCCTGTTCTCTTTCAATGGGGGGTTAATAGAAATCAACAAAACAACGCAAAAGCAGATGCTTTTACGCCCCACCAAAAATTTAATTTATTTTCATTATTTTTATTTATTTTATTCCTTGTATTCATGTACTAGTACATAGTAGCATACACAAAAAGTAATGCAAATGCATTAAAAAATAAAACTGTGGATAACTTTTTAAGATTTATTTAAAAAATTTCTTTAAAACCAATGCAAAACCACCATTTTTATTACGAAGTTCACGAGAGCCTCTAGTAACAGTACTTATTCCTAAACCTAAATCCCCCGCTATCTCTCTATGGGTCTCTCCTTTGTTTAATTTTTTAACTATCTGCCACCTAAGAGAAACCTCTTCAAATTCTGCTGGCGTTAAAATATCTCTCAAAAATTCAAACATAAGATTTTTATCTCCTGAAACTTTTGAAAAAATTTCTATAATTTCTTTTTTATACTGCCCAGAATTGTTTTTCATCCCATTAGAAAATTTAATATTTATAATCTTTTCTTTATTCCCTGTCCGCTGATTTTCTAACGGGACAAGTAATCAATATATTATACTACAAAATAAATAAAAAAAGCGGAAGAAATTTATCTCTCTCCCGCTTCTTAATAAAACTTTACTAACAACCTATATGGCTAGAAACAAAATACCAATTTTTCTTCTCTCTTTCCTTTGCTTCGGCAACTGATTTAGGAGAAGAAGAAGTTGTTTTAGAGAAAGAATTTTTATCATTTTCTCCTTCTGGTTTTTTGTTGCAGAATTTATAATTTGGAGGAGGTATAAAAGATGTTTCAAATTCTATTTTGCTATCTTTTTCCTTTTCCCCACGAAGAATATTAATGTTATTTGAATCACACATATGATACTCCTTCATTTATGAATGAACATTCCACTTCCTCTTTTTGGAGGCTGGTGTATGTGTTTATGAAACATAAGCATATACATCAACCTAAAACGAAAACTGGCTTCCTTTTTTCGGAGCCAGTTTTGTTTTTTATATTTTTGGTTTCGTATTACCGTATTTTATATAAAAACAAATAGCTCCTTTTTAATCCAGAAGTTAATGTGGAAGCAATTAATTTTTATATTTTTTAAACCTTTCATATTTAAGCCTTGATTATAGCACATTTATAAAATACAACAATAGATATGTGAATAAACTTATACGTTGACTCCTATTTTCTCTCTGACTTCTTGCATTTTCTTTGCTGCCAAAATTTTTGCTTTTTCACCTCCTAGTTTTAATATTTCAAGAGCCTCTGGTATTTTTTTCTCGAGTTCTTTTCTTCTCTCTCTCATTGGCATAATAAAATTCTCTATATCTTCAATCAAAATCTCTTTCAACTCTTTGTACTTCCCTTCTTTTTCTTTGTAAATCTTTTTCAAATCCTCTTCACTTCGGAAAAGCTTGTGAATAGCGTAAACATTTTTCGGAATTCCTCCACTCGAATCTGTGACGATACTCATGACACATTTTTTTATTTCTTCATATTCGGCAAAAAGTGGAATGTGATTATTATAGCTTTTAGACATTTTCCTTCCGTCTATTCCTGGCACGACAGAGACATCTTTCATTATCAATGGTTCTGGTAATTTAAAAGTCTCTCCGAAAATGTTGTTGAATTTTAAAGCTGTGTCTCTAGCATATTCCACATGCTGTTTCTGGTCTGCCCCTACTGGCACAACGTCTGGGTCAT
>JAKALG010000002.1 GCA_021813235.1 bacterium | reverse complement strand
TGCAGTTGACGATGCAGTTCGCGGTGCAGTTGGCGGTGCAGTTGACGGTGCAGTTGGCGGTGCAGTTCGCGGTGCAGTTGACGGTGCAGTTGGCGGTGCAGTTCGCGGTGCAGTTGGCGGTGCAGTTGACGATGCAGTTCGCGGTGCAGTTGACGGTGCAGTTGGCGGTGCAGTTGGCGGTGCAGTTGGCGGTGCAGTTGGCGGTGCAGTTGACGATGCAGTTCGCGGTGCAGTTGGCGGTGCAGTTGACGATGCAGTTGGCGGTGCAGTTGGCGGTGCAGTTGACGGTGCAGTTCGCGATGCAGTTCGCGGTGCAGTTGACGATGCAGTTGGCGATGCAGTTCGCGGTGCAGTTCAAACAGCTATTAATATAGCTAAAAAAGCTAGCGTATCTTTATCTTGGCATTATTGGCTAGGAGGTCAATTTTGGGTAGGATATGGATATGGTGGATGGTATTGGTATGGAGTCGCAGCAGTCAATTTCTTTTTTGATATATGTAAATTAAAGCTTTCTAAAGACATAATGGAAAGAGCTTTAGCATATAGAAAAGTTTGTGAATCAGTAAATTATATTTGGCCTAACAGGGATTTTGTAATGGTTTGTGCCAGGCCGGTTCACATAGATAGAGATGAACGCGGAAGGCTTCATAGTGCAACCCGAAAAGCGATTCAATATCCGGATGGATGGGGATTATATTTCTATCATGGAATACAAGTTCCGGAAGAATGGATAGTGCAACCCGAAAAACTCACTAAAAAAGATTGGAGTGAGGAAAAAAACTTGGAGAAACGAAGAGTTATCCAGGAATTAATGGGAATAGACTTCCCAAAGAAAATTAAGGCAAAGTTAATTTCAAAACCTAGTAAAGACTTTAAAAAACACAATTTATTAGGATTATATGAAGTTAATTTACCAAATGATCCTGAAAAAATTGCAAGGTACGTTAAGGTTCAGGATCACTCATCAAAAAGACAGTATTACATCAGAACTTCTCCTAAGGTTCCAAATGATGATAAACAATTTACGTTGGCAGATGAAAGTCTTGCCGCAAGTTTTCAGATGAGAGCTAAAGAATATCAGCCGATGCAAGAGGCTTGATATTAAGCGGGGTGCGTAAGAAGCTATACAACGCATAAATTAAGAAGATGACCTTTCAAAGACGGTCACACGATTTTCCCGAAGAAGGGGTAGGGATATGAAGTATATCATTTTAGGAATAATAGGAGTATGGATAATTTGAAAAAAGAAAAAGAAGAACAGATAGCAAAATGCAAACTATGTGGAGAGCCAATGCCTGAAGGCGAAGAAATGTTTTATTATCACGGCTATAGTGGAGATTGTCCTAAGCCACCCTTGCCTAAAATAATTCCTCCAATAAGTGAAAAAATAGCTACTATCTTGTTTGATGTATGTAGTTGTAAAAGAACGACTGGTTGCTTAATTTGTTTAGGAGCAAGAACTGAATTATTAAACCTTTTAACACAAAAGACTGATTAAGATATGAAAAATCCTAACTTAGGAGAAACACATAGACTCATAAAAGCTCAAATAGCTGATTTAAGTAAGGGGATTATTACGCCTACGGATGCAATACGCAACATAGAATGGCATTTTGCCCAACACGACAAAGAATTGACAAAAAACCTTGAAGTCAAAATCCAGCTGGAAAGATTTGAGGAAAGAAAGGAAATATTGGAGAAGATAAAATCAAAAAGATATAGAAGAGTAACCGGAGGGATGAAACAAAAAGGGGATTTGGGTTATGCAACTAATCTCAATTATTGCTATGGCTATAACAAAGCCCTTGAAGATATTAAGCGGAAGATACAGAAGTCTTAGAACTTTTACGTTGGTCGGATATGGGGATAATAAGTACATTAGGCCAATATCCCGAACGTATCCGCCCATCGTAAGAACTTTAGGGGAAGAAATTATGAAACTATCTAGGGGAAATTATGGGAAGACAAAAAATAAAATGTAAAATTTGCGGCTCTGAATTAGTTAGAAGAAAAACCGAACCGCAGTTTATTTTTATTAACAGAAAGACTTGCGGGAAGATGGAGTGCAGGATAGAATACAGGAAGCAAAATCGAATAGGCTTTCACGCACCAGCATTTGGGAGTTGGAATTTGAGAGGTTAACGCCTATATTTCCGGGGAAATCGTTAACGCCCCGGAGATATGGGAAAAGTATTTTTATTTGTAATAATTTTATTGATAATACCCATCAGGGTATTGGCGGTAAGCAGCACTTTGGGATTTATTAATCAGGTGCGCATTGCCCATCACCTTGTGCCTTTGGTATGGAATAATGCCCTACAGCGATCTGCTTTAGATAAGGCTTGCGATCTGTTTAATAGGCATTACTGGTCCCATCAAACCCCCGATGGACGGATGCCTTGGTATTTATTCATCAAAGATGGATACCGATATATTTATGCTGGAGAAAATATGGCCAGGGGTTACGCTACCAACCAAGACGCATTCAACGCTTGGATGAAAAGCCCGTCACACTTAGCAAACATATTAAATCCTCACTACAGAGACTTTGGGGAAGGTGCTTGTGGAAATATTTTAGTAGACCATTTTGGAAGTAGGTAGTATAATGCTGAGCAAATATGAATAAAGATATTACAACTAACATAGATGAGCTCTTGAAAGATTTTGATGGTGACGTTGACTTATTGCTATTCTTTGCTACTTGGATGAAGAATAACCGTAATGCAACTAAGGCATATCAAGAATTGCACCCAAACGTCACTTATGGAAGTGCTGAGGTGTTGGGGTCAAGGATGTTAAGTAAGGTTAGGAAGTCGACACTATTAGCCGCCTATGGACTCGATGACGTTGCCTATATCACTCAGTTAAAAGAAGGATTGGCGGCGCAAAAGGTTAATGAATTTGACGGTACCTTGTTTCCTGACCATATTGCCAGGAAACCTTACCACGACAAACTTGGCAAAATCTTAGGGTTTGAAAAGGACAAAGCGTTTATCGAAGTAAACCAACAAAATAATTATCTGACAATGGAAGCGTTTGTGGCAGAACTGCACCGAAGAAGAAATGAAAATAAAAAGTGATTGCTGTAACAAGGAAATTTATTATGAACGTGGAATTTATAGGTGTGGAAAATGTAGTAGGCATTTAATACTGATTTTGCCAAGACCAAGAAGCCTAGGTAAGTCACAAATGCCAAAACCAAAGAGAGTCGATTGATGAATGATGAAGCCTTGAAAATTATGCAAGAAGAACCTGTCCACTTCATTGAGGCGGGGTTTGATTGTTCTCTTTGGGAGAAACAAAAGCAAATAGTAGAATCGGTAAGGGATAATAAATATACCTCGGTTAAGAGTTGTCATGATATAGGCAAGTCTTGGGTTTCTGCCAGAATAGTCTTATGGTTTTTGAATGCTTTTCAAAACTCTAAGGTTATAACAACTGCTCCCACATTTAAGCAAGTTGAAGATATCTTATGGCGTGAAATTGGTGCGGCTTGGACCAAGAGGCGTTTTCCATCTGATGGGATATTAAACCAAACATCACTTGAGCTGGGACGTGAATGGTTTGCGTTGGGTCTGTCAACCAATGAGCCTTCACGTTTTCAGGGATACCATGCGGAACACATACTTTTACTCATTGATGAGGCTGCCGGTGTAAAACAGGATATCTTTGATGCTTCAGAAGGTATAGTTAGTAGTGATAGTGCAAAAACTCTATACTTGGGCAATCCTACGAGCCTAGAGGGGCAGTTCTACAAGTCTTTTACAATATCTACGGTTAATAAAATTCATATTTCTGCCTTTGATACGCCTAATTTTACAACTTTCGGCATAACACTGGAAGATATCCGCAATAACACTTGGGAGCAAAAGATTACAAAAGAATTGCCGGCACCCTATCTTATAACGCCAGCTTGGGTCTATGACAAATTGCTGAGATGGGGGGAAGGAACGCCAATGTGGGAAGCTAGGGTTATGGGTGAGTTTCCTGCCGAATCTAATGATACTCTAATTCCGCTTGGCAGGATAGAGCAGGCTAGAATGGTCAACCTAGATGTTCAAGAAGAAGACGAAGAGAAAATTGGTGCTGATTTTGCTAGGTTTGGTTCGGATAAAACCGAATACGCCTATAGGAAGGGGCCAAAAGTTTTAGATTGGAAAACCTTATTTAAAGTAGACACAATAGCAAATGCCGGTGAGCTTAAATTGTTTATGGATTTCCACCCCCAGGGGAGAGTTAATGGAGATGAGGGCGGATTAGGTGTTGGTATTATGGATATGGTTAAGGACCAAAACGAGTTTAAGGAGGTCAATTTTGTTAATAGCGCAAGCGAGCCAAATGATAAAGAAAGCTTTATTAATCTAAGGGCGGAGATGTATTGGGGGCTCAGGGAGAGGTTTATGTCGGGAAGTATTGACTTATCAGTACTTCCCCAAGATGTTTACGATGATTTAGCGGCTCAGCTTGCCAATATAAAATATAAATTTAACTCAAGAGGCCAGCGGCAGATTGAAAGCAAAGAGGATATGAAAAAACGGGGATTACCCTCACCTGACAAAGCAGACGCTCTTGCTCTTTGTTTTGCCAATATTACCAATACTCCCAGCATCCTAGATTATATGAAAGGATTTAAATGACTTTAAAGGAGAAGGGAAAACAGACAACGAAAGTATTTGGAATAGATTTACCAATGTGGCAGGATTGCAAGAATTGTGGTGTAAAATTGGCCTGTCGGTTTACATCAGTTGCCTATAGTCAACCCTGTGATAAGTGCAAGGCAACTGAGGAATATCAAAAAGAACACAACAAGCCAAAGAGTAGAAGTATGGACGAAATGCTGGCTGTTGATAAGCCTGTTGCTATCTACGAGGGGTATGGCCGTATGTTTTATGTTAACAGTAAGGGTAATATCATTAAAGATGAAAAACAACATCCGGTTAAATTAGGAAAATGAATAAAGAGTTTTTATTATTATTGATGCAAGCCCTGCCAAATGGTAAATCTCGTTATCCCATAGAGCTTGTTGTAGATAAGTTAAACCATGAGGTATGCCTGAATATAAAAATCCACTTGACAGATGGGTTACAAAATGATATAGTAAGCCAGAACGAAGTTAAGGCATAGTCCCTAAGCGGAAAGTTACCTTGTAGCGTCCTAGAAATGGGGCGTTTTTTGTGAATTATTATATAAGGACTAACTGCCGAATATGCGGAAACAATCAACTGCACGATTTTATTTCGTTGGGTGCCACTCCCCTTGCTGATAGTTTTCCTCCCCATAAAACCACAAAGGAAACCAAATATCCCTTAGTTGTCAAGGTATGTCCTGAGTGTAAGTTGGTGCAGTTGGTAAGCATAGTGGACGATAAGATTTTATTTGGCAAAGATTATGCTTTCTTCACGGGTGCTTCTCCTTCCTCTATTGCCTACTTCGAACAATATGCCAAGGACACAGTTAACCAGTTTCCCAAACAGAGTAAAGGGTTAATTGTCGAGATTGCCTCTAATGACGGTACGCTGTTAAAAGATTTCGTTGAGTTGGGTTGTGATAATGTTATAGGCATTGATCCCGCTGTTCCCCCTGCAATGTTTGCAAATGCTAATGGAATTGAAACCTTAGTCTTGCCATTTAATTCAGATATTGCCAGAAAGATGCTTATAGCCTATGGCTCCACAGACTTATTGATTGCCAATAATGTTGTAGCACACGTTGATAATCTGCTAGATTTCATGAAAGGTGTTAAAACATTGTTAAGCACAGATGGGGTGTTTATTTTTGAGTGTCATTATTTCCCCAATCTCCTATTTTCCGACCAGTTTGATAATATCTATCACGAACATCGCTCTTTTTTCTCGCTTTTACCCTTAACTTATCTTTTCAATAGGGTTGGTTTATATATGTTTGATATCAGAATGGCAGATACCCAGGGAGGTTCAATTAGGGTATTTGTTAGTCAGAAAAAAAAGAAACAATCACCACTTCTAAAAAAAATCATCCGAGAGGAGTTTGAGATTAGACTAGACCACATGGATACCTATGCTGGTTTTCAGTCGAGGGTAAATTATATTAAACAGCGAACTGTCATTAAGCTTAAAAAACTGAAAGAAGCAGGTTATAAAATTTATGGTTATGGCGCTTCCGCTAAGGGCAACACCATGCTTAACGTTTTGGGACTAGACACCACGATTATAGACAAGGTGGTCGATAAGACTCCTTATAAAATCGGTAAATTTACCCCTGGTACGAAAATTCCAGTTGTTATGCAGTCTGAAGATGACGAACCCAATTATTATTTGCTTTTGGTGTGGAATTATTTGGCGGGCGTATTAGAAAGAGAAAAAGAATATAGAAAAAGGGGTGGTAAATTTATAGTTCCGACTATGTTGCCAAGTATTTTATGAAATTGACACTAGCAATTCCAGTTATGGGACAGCTCGAGGATACAAAGGGCGTGTGGGGAACACATATCGCCAACATAAGCGATAAAGAGAATACGGAGATTTTAGTTATTAATAACGCCTCTAAAGACAATACCAAAGAGTTTTTGGAAAGGTTTGTGTTTCCCCATTTTCCTGATCACAGAATAGTAGACAACAAAGACAACATAGGGGTGGTTGGTTCAATGCAACAATGCGTTGACTATGCCAAGGGGGACGTGATAGCCATTCTGCACAATGATTTATATGTTTTTGAATATGGCTGGGATAAGAGAGTATTAAATGAATTTGAGGCAGATGATAAATTAGGTCTTCTTGGGTTTTTGGGGTCTAGGGCGGTAGGAATTACGGGAGGCAGACAATTTACTATGTCTAATATGATTGAGGCGGAAATACACGGAGAAAGAATAACTGACGCAAGGTCTTGTGTAATATTTGATGGGATGAGCTTAATAGGAAGAAAAAAAATGTTTCAAGAAGTTGGAGGTTTTGATTTGGGTTATACCTATCACCATTTCTATGACAGGGATATCTCGATGAAGTCTTTTACTAGCGGTTGGAACAATAAGACAATAGGCGTTTTATGTCATCACAAATCCGGGGTAACTGCCAATAGGGCTGATTATCAAACTTGGATAGATAAAAAAATGGAAACCAGCAATTTTACAGGAGATAAGGCAAGCTATGACAGATCTGAAGCTTATTTTATTAACAAGTGGAAGAAGTTTTTACCCAACGGAATATGAAAAAAACTTTAGCGGAACTCATAGACGAATTATCAATAACCAACATTAAAATTTTTATGATGGTAGAAGAGGTTGAGCGTGGGGAAAACACAAAAGAAGACGCCCAAAAAATGCAAGGCCTTATTAAATACCGCTCACAACTAAAGGGTGCAATCAATGAGTTTGTGGGGGAAAGAAAGGAGCTAAAAGTTTATGGAACTAAAAGTTAGCTGTTTTACCCCAAGTTATAACAAAGGACAGATTGCAGTTGAGGGTGTAAAGAGCATATTAAACCAAACATATCAGAATTTTGAATTTGTTGTGGTGGACAATAGCGATGATGACCATACAAGGAAGTTAATGAGAAGAGTTTGTAAAAACCAAGATAAGGTTTTATATATCGAGCAGGATTTCTCGGAAGACCTGAGAAAAAGCCAGTTTGTTGGCTCTTTGCTCGTAAACGAATATTTACCCAATCTCACGGGAGATTTGATTATCTATAAGTCTGATGACGATCTTTTGTATCCTGATTGTTTTGAAAGGTGTGTCACTTATTTTGTCCAACATCCTGACACTATGGCTGTTTGGTTTTCCATGAATGTGACTGAACAAGACAAAGACGGATTTTTCCATTTGGCCGAGATTAAGGCGGACAGGCCAATAGGCTTTGGCACCAAAGATGCGAAGCTTGACTGTATGTTAGACGGGGGACAGATTATGTACAGAAAGGAATGTCTTAGAGATATCAAACAGCCGTTTTATTCCCCCGATTGGTTACTCGCTTCCCACGCAGATGGAGGATTTATGGACAAACTTGCGGAGAAATATACTTTTTATCCTATCGACTCAGATTATCTTTTAGAGCATAGGAGAACGGAGAAATCAACCTTTACTGGATTAAATGTAAGATGAAAGCTTTAGTAATTAATAGAAGTAATAATTTTGGGGACTGTATGTGCCAAATGACGGCTATCAAAGAATGGAAAGAGAGAAATCCAGGCTTTGAAGTTGACTTTATTACTTGTTTTTATCTTCATTGGATTGCCGCTAACCACACGGATAACTTTGAGAGAATTATATTTGAATCTGACCCCAACAAAATGAATCTACCAGGCTATGACCAAACAATAGAATTTAAGGTGGATTGGGGTAATGCCGTTAATTACGGAATCTTACGGTCTTGGTGCGAAACTACCCTGCATTTTATTCCCTCGACTGACAAACCCTACTTTTTACTGACAGAGGAGGAAAAATTGACTGCGCTACATCATTATAGGGCAATTATGTATAACGATTACGCTTCAGAGACTCAAAATAGCCCAAGGTATAGAAAATCAGTAATCTTTCAGCCTGAAGCAGTAAGTGACCCCAGAAGAAGCTTTAGGGGCGAGGATTGGGCAAGATTGATTGATTTATTCCCAAATGATGTTGCAATTATATATTTTTGCCCACTTGAAAGAAAATTTGAAAAGCCAATAACGGATAAGCCTAACCTTATAATGCTTCCCGGATATCCAATAGGTACTTCTGCCGCAATGATGCAACTAACTGATTCTATCTTTACCGTCCATAGCGCAACGGCTATGCTAGCTCACGCAGTAGATGCTAAAAATATCATCCACATTAATTTTTTGGAGATGTCAGGCAAGGGAATACTAAATGTCCAAAATGGCGAAGATGTATTTTTTGAAAGCAATCTGAATTTTAATTGGGATGTAATTAAAGAAAAGATAGATAAATATTTATTATGAAAATTGGCATAACGGCTCCCGTGTTTGTGAAAAATGTGGAACACAAAAAATATTTAGACCTTACAACTAGATCGTTCAAATCAACTCACGATTTAGTTTGGATACCTATTGAAAACTATGTGTCTCCTGAAATGTTGCCTTTGGATTTTTCCTTTATTCAGCAACCCAAATTTTCTACTATCCTCAAACCAGAAGGGCAACAATCCGTAAGTAAGGCTTGGAATATGGGCATACAAGAAGCACAAAACCAGGAGTGTGACTATGTAATGGTTATTAATACCGATATTGTTTTTAAGAGTAACGCTATTGATAGGTTAGTGGCATTTGCCGAAACCCATCCTGAGTTTGTTATGTGGACAATGGCGGAATATTCGGATTTAGCTTTATTGGAAAGTTGCCCGGAAGATGAAAACTTTAGTGAACATCCCCACTTTAGCTGTTTTATGGTAAAACCTGATTTTTTCAAATATGTTGGTAAGTTTGATGAAAATTTTGTCCCCGCCTACTGTGAGGATGGGGACATGCACGCAAGGATTGCTTTGGCTAACCAAAAAGCGGTTGTCTATGGGGGCGCCCGTTTCTATCATTTTGGCTCAAGAGTTATTAAGTCAGATGCGGAAGAGTGGCAAAAAAACGGCATCAGCTTCCCCAAGAACCAGCAATATTTTTTAACAAAATGGGGACATCCGCCTGTTGGAGACGTAGATAAGATGCGGGAAGTTTATTTTAAGCATCCATATAACGAGAGCGATAAAAATTTAGATTATTGGAGGTGAGTATATGAAAAAGATAAAAAGTGGTCCATTGCTAACTTATAAACCATTGACCAGAAAGTATACAAGAAGTGAATGGAAGCCCAAAAGTTTGGGGACTATTGAGGATAATTATCAATTATGGTCTGTGTCATTAAATGGAGATACCGTAGTGGAAGAATGGAGAGTAAATGCTAAATAAGGACTTTTTAAAAGTGGGGCTTTGCCCTTTTTGTGGAAAAGCAATAGGCATATCACCAACTATGGTTGATATATATCTCAATAACAATTCTATGATGCCACAACCTGTTTGTAGCGATGATTTGTCGTTGGCAAAAACTGTGGACGCCCAGAGGGAATTATTGGGTCTTATTAAAGATGTTTGGGTGCGGGAGATTAATGAATCAGACAAAATATTGCCCGAAGATAAACCAAAAGAAATAATAAGGATTAAAAAACTGGAGGTTGCAGATGAGTAGGCGCATATTAATACTAGCGGATTTTGCCTGTGCATCTGGGTTTGCACAGGTTGCGCAGAATGTGGTAGTGCAACTGCTAAAAGAAAAAGAAGTTCAATACCAAATTGATATTGTAGCAATTAACTATTATGGAGTGCCAAATGAATGGCTGTCTTTATATCCTACCGTGCGCTTATTCCCCGCAAGCATTGTTTCAAATGGTGATTTATTTGGAAGAGAAGCCTATTTGGCAATGCTTGGTACGGGCGCCTATGATTTAACTTGGGTTTTGCAAGATACTTTCATTGTCGAAGTAATCGGAGAAAAAATCAAAGACATAAGGACAAAACTGATTACCGAGAACAAAAAAGTCTTTAAGTTTATTTACTATTTTCCGATAGATGCAACGCCTAAAGAGAATTGGATTACTAAGTCAGTTTCTATAGCGGATATCCCTGTTGCCTATACAGAATACGGAAAAAATGAGGTATTAAGGTGGGATAAAGATTTAGCAAAAAGGCTACGGGTGATTCCGCATGGAGTAGACACGACCAAAATTAAACCGCTTCCCAAAGATCAAGTTAGACAATTTAGGCATGATTGGTTTGATGGACTAGCGGATGATAGATTCTTGATAACTAATGTTAACAGGAACCAACCCAGAAAAGACGTGGCCAGAACGCTACAAATATTTTCACTCTTTAAGAAACAGGCTCCCGAAGCTCTTTTGTACCTGCACATGAAAGCCAAGGATGTTGCTTATGATATAAACGAAATTGCCAGAAACTTTGACTTAATACCTGAGAAGGATTACATAGTTCCTCCTGGATTTGACGAACACGAGGGAGTATCAGTTGAAATGCTTAATTTTATATATAATTCTTCAGATTTGGTGATGACGACTACCTTGGGCGAGGGGTGGGGATTGTCAATGACGGAGGCGCTGGCCGCTAGGGTGCCAGTTATAGCTCCCAACCATACTTCCCTAACGGAGATATTGACCAATAGGGGGTTTTTGGTAACAGCCGGTAAAACCCAAAATGATTGGATAGCCCTAACCCAAGACAACGAAAGACTAAGACCTTTGGCTAATGTGAACGAATATGTTGACAAGTTAATGTATATAAGAAATAACTATCAAGAAGCATTAAAACTTGCCGAAGCAGGACATGGTTTTGTAATCAATAATTGGACATGGGATTTAGTTGGGCAACAGTGGAGAGATTTGTTTAAGAATGTTTTTCCTGCCGAAAAAAAGGTAGGTAGGAATGACCTCTGTTTTTGTAAGTCAGGTAAAAAATACAAGAACTGCCATTATGGAAAATGAACAGTCGACAAGACGAAGACTTAGCGTAGATACGGTATCCCTTATCGAAACGGATGGAGAAATGCCATCCGTTGAGGAGACGTTTGAGGGTAGCCAGATGGTTTTAGAAATTCTGAAAACATTAAGTACAGATACAGAGCGCTTTATGGCACTTTGTTTGGACCATGGTTTTTCAAAGGCGGAAATTGCATTTATTCTTCAAAAACCCCGCTATCAGATAACCCGGGATGTCCAAAAAATGCGCATTAAACTAAAACCTTTCAGAACAGGACTAACCATCTTGGGCAAAGCAAGAACTTGACACTTATCCATTATTATAAAAATGTATGTCGCTGTTTACCAATTTTCGAGATAGATTCATTGTAAATCCTGTTGCAAAACAGATTTTAGATGGCTTGAAAGTTGAAAAAGCAGATACTCCTAATATTTTTGCAGTTCCAATAGGTTTTAATTCCACGATGGGCGCCTCGAACAAGAGAATGTCCCAAACCAATACTGATTTTACTATTTTGAGGGCATTATCCGTAAACCATGAAACCACAAGGGCGGCAATTAACACCAGAAAAAGACAAATCACCCAATTAGGCTATGAGGTCATAGATTTAGACGATGATGTCGACCCATTAACTACCAAGGCACAAAGACAAACAGCAAGAGATATTATAACCAACATAGGAGGCGAGGGGGTTTCATTTAGGGAGGTTTTGAATAAATTAATGGAAGATTTATTGGTTTTAGATGCTTTGGTATTTTATAAGCAGAGGACAAGGGACGGTAAATTATTGCGTATCATTCCAGTTGACGGTGCAACGATTAAGTTAAGATTGGGGCAAGCCGGTGAAACGCCACTGCCCCCTGATTTTGCCTATGAACAATGGATAAGAGGAGCAAAAACTGGTTCGTTCACTACCACTGAGTTAACTTATAAGATGATGAATCCAAAGACTGACTCCGCTTATGGCTTATCCCCTATTGAGTCTCTGCTTATAACGATTGATGCCTCAATGCGTGCGGCTTTGTATAACTTAAATTATTTATCTGACAACAATGTGCCACAGGGCTTTTTGGCAATGCCTGAAAACTGGACTGTCCAACAAATTAAGGAATACAAGGAGTTTTTTGATTCAATGGTCAATGGAAGCAAGGCCACCAGCAAGGTATATCCTATTCCATCGGGCACGACTTATCAGGCAACATCTAAGCCCTCGGATTTTTCTTTCAAAGACTTCTTTGATTACCTAGATAGGAAAGTGTGTATGCTGTTTGATATCCAACCGCAGGAACTAGGACTTAATCTTCAGCAATATAAGGAAAACGCAGAGGGACAGGAGAGAATAGGGCTTAGGAGGGGGTTAAAACCATTAGCCGCTTTTCTTTCCGAAATCTTTACTGATATTTTAAGGACGGAGTACGGATTTAATAATTTTGCCTTCAGGTTTTCAGGATTGGACACGAGATTTACGCTTGAAGAAGCAAAAATACTTCTTCCGTTAGGTGTTTTAAACATTGATGAGGTTAGAAATGATAAAGGTCTTGCAAAATTAGGTACGGAGAACATTATAATCACAGGTAAAGGTGCCCAACTTGTAAGCCAAATAGGGCAAGAACCCGCTCTGGGAGATAATCCTGAAGAAGATAATCCTGAAAAGCAAGATGATAACGAGGAAAATCCGCAGGATAAAAAAAAAATTGAAAAACGGGCAAACCCCCTAGATAAGTTGGAAAAAACCAAAGAATATAAAGACTTTCACCGTCAAGTAAAACAGGCTGTAAAGATGCAAATTCAACCTTATTTTTCAGAATCTACAATCGACAAGGTAACGGCCACCAAAAAAGCAGACTTCCCAGACCCCGAAGTTGCCTCTTTGGATATTTATATTGATGATAACACAATTAACCAGTTTCTCAAATGGGCCGCAATAGAGGGTGGACAACAAGCATTTACACGATTAAACATAAGTACGCCTTTTAACCTAACAAGCGAAAGGTTTGCAGAAATTATAGGAGATAGGAGTAATTATCTAATTACGAGCGTTGATGCAACTACGAAGCAGTGGTTAACAGATCAAATAGCACAGGGTAAGGATAAGAAATTAACCAATCAGGAAATAGCACGACTCATAAGTGACCAAAGTGATGAATTTACGTCTCAAAGGGCTGATATGATTGTTAACACGGAAGTAAATAATGCGGCATCTCAAACCGCACTTGACACTTACAAAAATCAGGGGATTGAAAAAAAGGAATGGGTATTATCAGAAAATATTGGTGATGAATGTGGAGACAATGCCGATGCCAGCCCAATCCCTATAAGTGATAATTTTCCTTCCGGAGATGATGCTCCGCCAGCACACCCTAGATGCAGGTGTTATTTAGATGCTTATATCGAGTAGTTATTGGGAGTTTGAATAACCAGAAGTTAAATCGTTAATATACAATCCCATTACAATTCCCTCAGATACGTCTGTTCCAAAAGCATTTTTGCCAGTGGCAGAACCCTCGCCCATTCCATAGATGTTTATATTATCGCCTTGGTTCATTTTATGAAGATTGAAGTTGGTGGTATCAATCTGCACGATTGATGTTATATCATTCGGGTCGGCACAGTTTATCGCAGCAGTGTCGCCAGAACTATTTTTTGCAAACGCTACGATATTGCAGTTGAACATTATCGTTTTTCCATTGTAATCGCTGGGCGTTTTGGCGATATCAGAAACATTAACTTTTGCATAATTCATCGGAAAACCGTTTGAATCGTAGGTAAAAGTCGGCAGGGGAGTAAGTGTTGGTTTAGTAAGTTTGGCTGTGTTTTGAGGAGCAGGAGATTTTGCCACAGGCTTCGTCGGGGTTGGGTTAGGCAACGAATTAATAAACAACCCAAATAAAATAACAACAAGACCTATTATAAGATATTTTGTTTTCTTGCTCATAATGTATGGGCAGCTATATCTTATAGCGGATAATAGCACTTTTTTTATAAAAGTCAAGTATTTTGCAATCTATTGACAACAATTATTTATTATACAGGTGTATGGACAAGGTTATACTTTATGCCCCTATAGAAAAAACAGACGAAGAACAGCGTATGGTTTATGGCTATGCCTCAACAGAAGCCCTTGATTCACAGGGCGAAGTGGTCAAAGTAGATGCCCTCAAAAAAGCTATTAGCGATTATATGCGTTTTGCCAATATTAGGGAAATGCACCAGCCTTCGGCAGTGGGAAAAACCAAGAAAGCACAAATTGACGCAAAGGGAATGTATATTGCCGCTAAGGTTGTTGATGATATGGCTTGGACTAAGGTTAAAGAAGGCGTCTACAACGGTTTTTCAATAGGCGGAAGAGTATTGCAACAGGTTGATAATGAGATAACAGACTTAAAATTATCCGAAATTTCCCTAGTTGATAGACCGGCAAATCCCGATGCCGTATTTGATGTTTGGAAAATGGAAGATGCTGAAAAAAGAGATTTTTCGGATAAAGAGAGAGAGCAAATGGCATCTGAAGGAACAGCCATGCCGGACGGCTCATTTCCTATTGCCAATGAGCAGGATTTAAGAAATGCAATCAGGGCAGTCGGTAGGGCAAAAGACCCCGGAGCGGCAAAAGCACATATAAAAAGACGAGCGAAGGCTTTAGGGCGAACAGATTTAATTCCCGATAGCTGGAAGGCAGAAGAAATTGATGGTTTGAAAAAAGATATAGGAGATGCGGCAAGAATAGCCTGTATGGCCGCTGATTTAGAATGGTTAATTGCAAGTGAGAAGTTTGAAGGCGACGAAGTAACGGTTAAAGCGCTGCAAACAGCCCAAGACGCCCTAAAAGAAGCGGCAGTATCGGAAATCCACGAAGAAAATGAAGATGAAGATGGAATGGAAATGTCTGAAAAGAATGAAGATTTGGCAAAAGCTCACGAGGAACCAGTTAAACCCGAAAGTGAACAGGTTGTGCCAGTGGAGGGCGAGCAGAAGGTCAAACCCGCAGAAGAACAGCCAGTCAACGAAGAGGGTAAGCCCGCAGAAAAACCGGTAGAAGAGGTCAAAGAAGAACCTAAGGCTGAAGAACCTGCGGTAGAAGAAAAACCAAAGAAAAAGAAAAAAGAAGAGGATGCACGGGATACCAAAGATGAACCAAGTGAGATGGAAAAAATAGACGCTTTGCTTTTGGAAGGAAAGATGCCTTCAAATGAACAATGTGAATATCTTTTGAAGACAGCAGAAATTGAGGTTAATGATAAAAATCTTAATGTTTTGAAATATCAATTAGCGGGAAAAATAATTGCAGCAGTAGAAAAGTCAGTAGAAGAACAAAAAGAAAAAGATGCTAAAACTCAAGAACTTGAGAAAATAAAAAAAGATACTCCAGTTGTGCTAGGGGAAAGACATGAGTTTGACGAAGTAGTCCTTTTGGTTAATAAAGTTGAAGCAATGTTAAAAGAAGATAACGCCGCCACTACAGAAGAAGTTACAGTACCAAAAGAAGCGGACTCGCCTAGGGTTGCCGAAAGCGAAGTCTTGGTACTTTTACAACAGGCAGTTAAGCTTCTCTCCAGCCAGAATCAAGGAAATCAGTTATCTCCTAAACAGGAAAAAACTGAAGAGGATGGATCAAGCGAGGGGTCAGACAGAAACCCTGGAAATAGAGTAGATGAAAAAGAAGTAAAGACGGAACCAGCAAAAGGCGGAGATGGCAATGGTGGGGATGGCGGAAAAGTAAGTCAAGTGGGAGTAGTAAGAGCAGAAGAAAACAAAGATTTGGAAAAAGCGGAATTAGCAAATCAAATTAAAGATTTGAAAGAAAAAATAGAAAAACTTGAAAACACACCCATGCCGATAACAGTAAAAGCATCATATCAGACAGTTGAAAAATTTGAACAAAATGTGGATATGGATTTGGAGAAAGCGGAAAAAAGGTCGAAAGAAATTGAAGCAGAATTTGCAAAAGGGAATGTTACACCTGAATTGACAAAAGAAGCGGCAGAACTTTCGCTTAAAATATTAAAACTCCGAAGAGAAGTTACTCAGTAGCCTCCGAATCCATACCCATACGGGTATCAGACTAAGTCAAATAAAGAGATTTACCTTTGACGATTTTTAGGAGGTGAAAAAAAATGACACAAGTTGAAGAAACATTGGCAGAAATTAAGGATGCAATCCAAAAAGCTGCCGTTACTAATTCTACATATACACAGTCACCAGCTACAAGGTCGATATTTGCACCTGAAAACCTGGACCCAGTTATAAAACTGATTCCTCCTACGGCTACACCCGTTAGGAGCTTATTTCCCAGGACAAAGGGCTTCGGTCAAGCGGCTGCGTGGAAGAAGCTAACTTCACAATTAGCTCCAGGTGCTAGAGGGTCAGGTGCTATTCCAGGTGCTAATAATGGTACTGGATTTATAGCGGGTTTTGCAGACGCAGGACAGCCTAACCAAACAACCCAAACTTTCACAACGGTTACTGCGGCATATAAAAATCTTGGAATCGATGTTGAGGTCGGAAGACAGGCAATCGCTTCCTCAAGAGGATATGCTGACGTTAGGGATGAATTGGTAAGATATAAAACTTTGGAGTTGATGCTCGCAGAGGAAGATATGATATTAAACGGAGATTCTTCGGTGGAATCCGTTGAGTTTGATGGCCTTGCAAAAGGAATAACCACAAATTCAGGTACTCTCTCTTTGCTCACAGCATCAGGTATTGGAACACAAATCCGCAGTGCCTATTGGAACTATGGAGTAAATTTCCAGTACTTAGTTGCTAACCCAAGGCAAATTCAGGCTTTAGCCGATGATTTGCAGGGGTCTGGTTCAATCCAGAGGATAATGGTCGATTCACAGGGTCAAGCTATTGGTGGAGTAGCGGTATCTAAACTGGTTAATCCGGTTGACGGTTCGTTAATCCAAGTTGTTACCTCAAGATATGCAGGCCCAAATGCTTACATTCTAACCGTTAAACTCCCATCGGGAGAAAACGCAATGGAAATGGAGGATTTGGAATCCTTATCAGTCTATGAGCCAGCAACAGCCAACCACTCGATAATTTCGAGGGTGTATGAAACTTCGGTTCTAAAGTTAATTTATGAACCATATCAAGTTAAACTTACAGGCTTGGCTACCAGCTAGGATTAGCTGAAAACGATTAAGGGGTTGGGCTTTGCCTGACCCTTTTTTCGTGGTACAAACAATAACTTGACATAAATACCTTATTATAAAAGTATATGGCTTCAAAATTGGGATATACCACAAGAGCAAACATTGAAAACTTTTTACACAGGACTTTTACCGAAGCGTCTGATACGGAATTTGATGGATATATTAACTCCGCAGAGAAATATATTAATAACTATACGGGCTATAATGCCCAAACTACCACATCGGGAATGTTAACGGAAACAATTACGAGAGAAAAAACATCCGGCAAGATTGACCCCGACGGCAATTTGGTAATAGATGTTATGAAGCCGCCAATTAACTTCGATGCCAACAACAATCCATTAGTGACTTTGGTTGAGTATAACTTTGGAGGGATAAGGGTACCGCTTCAAATTACGGATGGAACGACTAATGCCTTAAATACTCTTTTAGAGGTATCTGAAAATAGAAAAAAGATAGTGTATCCTTCGATTTATTTCTTGCCCTATCTTCCGACAGTTACTCCCACGAAAAAGATGAATTTGTTTAGCTTAAAAGACTTGAAATTTTGGGTAGATGTTTCATATACGGGCGGATACTCAAGCGTACCCGATGACGTCACACAGGCTGCAAATTATCTGGTAACAGAAATGATTGTCCAAAGAGATAATCCGAATAATGCCGTAAGGGTCAGGCAGGGTGCTTATGATATCCAATATATGCCATCAAGCCAGCGCTTTGTTAAAGGACAGCCCATAAGTAGAAATATAGAATTGGCAAACGCCTTATTGCAACCTTATGTGAGGTACACATGGTAAATGAGTATTGCAAATGTTTTTACGACAAAATATGTATCAGTTGAACACTTGGCTCTTGATTCGGGCTCAACCACTAAAGAGGGCTTTGTAGCAGATATTTCATTGGCCGCTGTCCCCGTTAACATTCAACCCTCGGCACCCGAAGTTATAGCGCTTAACAATGGGGCTTTCGGTAAAGCATATACAATTTTTACTACCAATTCGGGGATTTTAGAGACTGACAGGCTGACTACGGTTTCGGGAACAGATAATAAGAAGTATATCGTTAAAGGTAAGCAAAACTTTGATTATGGATTGGCACAACATATTGAATATTATGTGGAGGAAATACAATAATGCCCATTCATTTAGTTATACAAGGGTTGGACCAGTTTGAGAACGACTTGACGCTTGCAAAAGCGGACATAGAACCTCAAATAAAACAGGCTATGGTTAAGTCGACTAACGTGGTTCAGCAAGAGGCACAAAGACGAGCTCCATATAAAACAGGAACGCTTAGAAGGTCAATTCTGCCTTCTGTCAGTTCAAATGGCCTAGTGGGAACCGTCTTGCAGGATTCAAGTATCGCCAAATATGGAATTATGATTGAATACGGTACTAAAGCGCACGCTATTAATCCAGTCAATAAACAGGCTTTGTTTTGGAACGGTGCACTAAATCCTTATAGAAGAGTAATGCACCCGGGATTTGCGGCAAAACCATTTATGTTCCCGGCTTTAGAGGCAAAAGTTGACGATATACAAAGATATTTCTCGGAAGCAATTAATAATATAGTTTTGAAAGCGGCGGGTAAAATATGAGCTTACAAGGAACAGGTGCCACAGGCATCTCTAATTATCTAAAAAATACATTGATACCATCAGTAGTAAATATCAGAAGCGCTAACATCTTTGACCAAGAGTTAACGGATTTGGCGGGTTTTCCTGCGGCTACAATTACTTTGCAAACCCTCAAGGGCAAGATTTTAGATAATTCACGAAATGAAAGAATTTACAGGTTTACCATCCGCATCTTTATAGACAGGAATAAGCAAAACTTCGGTTCAAATACCGCAGAAACAATTTTAAGGTCAATTACCGACAGTTTAGTAGCCCAGATAGACGCAGACCCAACTTTGGGCGGAAATTGCATTAATACCGTTCCCTTTGAGGTTAATTATGGCTACATAGATAGAGAAAATCAGAATATCAGGCTTTGCGAGGTTATACTTGACTGTAAAGACGCAAGCCAATGGCGATAATCTGCAATCTATTGACACGATTTAAGTAGTATAAGAATGTATGGCACTAAAACTAGGAAGACAAGGCTATTTAGGATTAGGGATTGAATCAGTTGCGGGCACTCCGGTTGTAGCAGCTACAGCTATTCCTTTTGTAACGAACACATTGGCAGGCAAACACACTCCGCTTAAAGATATCTCCGCAAGGGCTTCAAGGGCACAACAGTTTTCTTCAGTTGTAGGCAAACAGGAGTCCGCAGGAGATGTCGAGGTTAATGTTGATACACTTAATTTAGGTTGGTTCTTAAAGCTGGCAACGGGTAATGAAAATGTTAACACGGTCCAAACAGGAGTTTATGACCATCTTTTCTATACTACGGTTTCAGGGAACACTCCCTTAACGGCAACCTTATATAATTATCAGGGAGTAGATACACAACAATTTGCCTCAATGGCGGTTGATAAACTAGCTTTAAGTGTCAAAGAGTCTCTAATGACTGCAAAAGCATCCTTTAAAGGTTTTTTCCCGACATCAGGCTCATATTCCGCCACTACTGTTTCGGGGACTTTGCTTTCGTTTGCCAGCTATCAGATGCAACTTGGCAATTCGTTGGTTGCGGCAGCCGCATCTTCGTTCTTGGACACAACCGATTTTACCCTCGATATTGAAAATAACGCAGAAGCAGTTTTTGAGTCAGGGCAGTCTACCCCGACTAGGATTTTTTGGAAGCAACTTATAATTAAAGGCTCATTTACGAGATATTTTGAATCAACAGTTGACAGGGACAACTATTACAACTTAAACAAACAATCGCTTATCCTGACTGCTTCAGGTGTCGGCTTGCCAGGTGGAAATACGGAAAAATTAACCATTAATTTGGCAAAATTAGTCTATACGGATGCGGCTATCTCAACGGGTCTTGAAAACTATTTTGCAGTTAAGACTTCGTTCGAAGCAGAGGTTGATGTATTACAGGGCAAACAATACGATATAACGCTTAGAAATTTCAGATCGTCTGCTTATCAATAGTATGGATACAGTTAATGTATTTGCACAGGACTTACGGGGCAAGGTAAAAAAAGATTGTCCCCAAATAAAAGGGGCTTGGGTTGAGTTTTATGATGACATAACCGTTGGCGCTATTGATGCCGCACAGGAGGCACAAGCTACCTCCAACATCTCCAAAACCCTAGAGCTTCTAGTATTGCAGATAGCAGATTGGAATTTTGCAGACGAAAATGGACCTTTACCAATAAGTATAGATAGCTTAAAAAGACTTCCGCTTAGTTTAATAAAATGGCTATCCCAAACGCAAGCTGATTTATTAAGCTCCGGGGAGGTAGAGGCTAAAAAAAAAGACTTGCCAAAGACCTCATAACCGCCCTTAATTCAAGAACCTCAGAAACCAAAGTTCCCAGAGAATATGCAATGATGAAATTTTGCGAAAGATTCCACTTAACGCCTTTTGAATATAACAGACTACCTCTTCGTCTTGTCCAAAGTTGGACTCAGATGTCCTCCATAGAAGATAGTGTCCAACGAAGCAAACAATAGTTTGACAACTTTTAGTTATGATGGGGATGTATGGATAGTACCCAAAAAGACTTAAAGATTGTTATTTCCTCAACTGCCGATACCTCAGGTATTGATAAAACCAAACAGGATTTGGGTGGATTGTCGGATCAGGCCAAAGAAGGCGCAGGAATAGTAGCCGGTGCCTTTGTGGCTATAAGCGCTGCTGTTGTAGGGGTGGGTGCTTATTCGACAAAAGCTGCCGCAGATTTTGAGCAGTCAATGGAACTATTGCAGACTCAAACAGGCGCTACCTCTCAAGAGGTTAAAAATATGACCTCGGCAGTGTTGAATATGTCCGCAGGCGTTGGAACTAATGCTAATGTATTGGCGCAGGGACTTTATCACATAGAATCGGCAGGGGTAAGGGGAACGCAAGCACTGGATTTGTTGAAAATTGCCGCAGAGGGAGCAAAAGTAGGAAATGCTGATTTGGAGTCTGTGTCTAACGCCTTGGTTGCAAGCATTGTTTCAGGTGTTGGGGGCATTAAAGACGCTTCCCAGGCTATGGGGGTTTTAAACGCCATTGTCGGTGCGGGCAATATGCGTATGCAGGACTTAACTGACGCAATGTCTACGGGTATATTACCTTCCGCAAGAGCTTTTGGATTATCTATTCAGGATGTCGGGGCTGCCCTTGCCACAATGACAGACTCTGGGGTTCCTGCCCAAGATGCCGCCACAAGACTTAGGATGACTTTTTCAATGTTAGGAGCTCCTACGAAAGCAGCAGCCAAAGAACTTAAGAGTATAGGACTTACCTCAACCCAACTCGCCGATGATATGAGAAACAAAGGGCTTTCATCCGCCCTTGAAGATTTGAAAACCCATTTAGAAAAAGCCGGACTTACCGCTTCACAACAGGCAGAAGTTATTTCAAGGGCATTTGGCGGAGGCAGACAGTCTTCGGCTCTTTTAACCCTACTTCAAAACCTTGACCGAATGGATACTAAATTCACCGCTATAAGCACGGGAACTAATTCTTTTGGCGCACAATGGCAAAAAGCCTCCCAAGAAGCAGACTTTGCATTTGCAAGACTTTCGACCACGGTTAACACTCTTGCTATACGCTTTGGGCAAATCCTGTTGCCCGTGGTAACTAAAATTGCATCTTTTCTAGCAGATAATCTGGTTCCCGCAATAGATACCGTTACTAAATTTTTCCAACAACATAAAGAAGCAGTGGCGGCTCTGGCTCTAATTTTGACAACGGGTTTAGTTTTGGGTTTCATAGCCCTAGCAGTTGTCATAGCACCCGTAATTGCGGCTGTGGGAGCATTTTTGGCGGCTTTTGGACCAGTTGCCATAGTAATTGGAGCTGTTGCGGCCTTTATAATCTTACACTGGAACCAAATAAAAGCAGCAACCACGGAGTTTGTTAATACCCACAAGCAACTTATAACCGATTTGATGTCTGTGATAACTGGCGTAATCCAAGAGGCATTTGGAGTAATTGAGGTTTTGTTTGGTGTATTTATGGCTATTTTTACCGGCAACTGGAAAAAAGGCTGGGAAGAAATACAAAAAGGCTTTAAGGATATTTGGAATGGTATCAAGAATATAGTTTCGGGCATCACTGATTGGATAGTGGGAAATGTTAAGGGTATGGTAAACTCCGTAATTGATGTTCTTAATGGATTAATAAGTGGTGCGAATAATTTAGCGAGTAAAATTCCAGGGGTAAGCATCAAAATTCCCTCCATTCCGCATTTAGCGGCTGGCACTCCTTATTTTCAGGGAGGAGTGGCTTTAGTCGGGGAAAATGGTCCCGAACTTGTTAATTTGCCTCAGGGAAGCTCTGTTACCCCAAACAAGAATATAGGACAGACAGTTAATATTAACTTTAACAATCCAGTTGTAAGAAGCGATAATGACATAGACACAATAATTTCACAAGTAAAATATGTTTTAGGAAGGGAGACTGAGCTTGCCCGCTTAGGTGCAATATGATTAGCGTAAATGGACTTCAGATAGATGATAATGTCAGCTACATAGTTGAAGAGTTAACTTTTAGGTCAATGCCTAAAAGGAACTTTCAGGTTGTTCCCATTTCAAGAAGGCCAGGGGATAAATTAACGGCTGCCGAGTGGGAAAGTAAGACTATTAATGTAAAAGGCAGGGTATTTTCAACCACCGTTTCGGGTTTAAGAAATGCAGTTGATACTTTACAACAAAACTTTGCAGTTAAGGGACTTGCTTTTAATATAGATTCTGACAGGACATATACCGCCTCCTTACAAAAAATGGACATTCCTACACAATTTTATAACCTGACAATGGTTCAGTATGACGCTGATTTTTTCTGTGTCAATCCTTTTGCTTACGGTTCTTTGCTTACCGCATCGGGAACGGTAGTTTCGGGGACAATAACCTATTCGGGAACAGTTACTATTTCGGGAACAGTATTTGCCGAACCCACTTTAACGATTAATCCTATAGGGTCAGGGGCTGGCAACAGCAATATACTGCAATTCCAGTTTGGTTATTCTCCCACTGGGGAGATCGTAACAGTATCGGGAATAATAAATTATAAATCAGACCTAGTCGCTAATTATGCTAATTTTACAATTACAAATTCGGGGGTTACCAGTGATTATTCGGGGATATTTTCAAGATGGGAGCCAGGAGTGACAGGGTTTACTCTTTCTACGATAAGTGGTTCTCATCTTGGATATAATTGGAAAATTACATATTCCCCAAAATATTATGAATAGGAGTAAATTATGCGATATTGGGTAGGGGGCACGGGTAATTGGTCAGACACAAACCATTGGGCTTCCTCTAGTGGGGGAACATCGGGTGCCTCAATACCAAAATGGGATGATGTAGTATTTGACTCCTTGTCAAGTAGCGGTTCTTATACAGTCACTTGTGACTATGATGTGCAATGTTTAAGTCTTACTATGGGAAATCCCCCATCTGGAACTATAACGCTAGAGAGAGGATTTTATGTTTTTGTAGTAAATGGTAGTGTAACGCTGGCAACCAACATGGTCATTTTATCTACCTATAGTCCCTCTTTCTATCCAATTATTTTAGAAGGGTCTGGTTCGTTAACAACAAATGGCGTTTCTATTCCTTATGATATACATTTTTTTCCGTCATCTAATGGAACATATACCCTGCAAGACGATTTAACACTTGTAGGAGCCGATATCAATCATGTAGCTTATGGACTGGATACTAACGGTAAGAAAGTGACAGCGCAAAACTATTTAGGAAATTTTGTTAGTGCGAAAACATTAACATTAGGAGCATCTATTCTTACTTTTACAGGAATATTTACATTGTCTGCTTCAAATAATACTACTCTCAATTTAAACACTGGTACTATAAATTGTGCAAGTTTTATAGCTCCTATAGTTGGAAGTATTGTTAATGCTGGTACTTCCACTATTAATATAACGAGCGGGAACGGTGCATTGGGTGCCAATAATAGCAATGCACTTGCGATGACCTATTATAATGTTAACCTTACTGGTGTAACTAATAGCGGGAGGGGAGATTCTGTTAAAATTTATGAGTCTAATACATTTAATTCTCTTACTATTTCCCCAAATGTTGACGTATTAATAACCGCAGGAACAACACAAACGGTAAGCACAATAACTCCAGTTGGTGCCCCTGGGAATTTAATTGCCCTGCATAGTTCGATTCCCGGAACCCGTTTTACCTTTTCAATGTCTACGGGAACCGTTAATGGAGATTATCTATCTTTAACTGATTGTATGGCTATCGGAGGAGCAGTATGGAAGGCGGGTGGACATTCTGTAGATAATGGTAATAATCTAGGCTGGATATTTATAGGTTTTTGTACTCTTACTACCATTCAACCTTTTAACATTGGTCAAGCAGGTGCTTCAACTGGTGGTAATATATTATCAAATGGAAATGGTACGATTATCGAAAGAGGCGTTGTATATTCAACCAATCAAACGCCCACTGTTAATGATACTAAACAAATAGCTTCGGGTACTCTTGGTGTTTTTTCAGCAACAATAACTGGACTTGCCAAGGGTACTCAATATTATGTTAGAGCTTATGCCATTAACGAAGCTGGTGTGGTCTATGGAGCTCAATATGCTTTTTTTACTTATGGTTTTACACCCTTCAAGCGTTTCTATTACAAAGTTTACAACACGGGTATCCCCACGAGCTGGGACTCAGCCACTTGGGACGTTGACGCCTGGGATTATGGAGCTTCAAATTTAAGTGCAATCTGGTCTGATGATGTAATTTCCGACCCCACCTATAGAACCGTATTGAATGGGGGGGCGGGCCAGTTGGTTGTTAGGTTGGGGAGAAAATATGACAATTTTGGTGAAGGAAACGATGTCTCGTTAAACAACAAGGTTGAACTTTGGGCGGTTGACTCTGATAGTTCTGCTGGGACTAAACTTTATACTGGTTATATCTCCGCTTACAACCCTGTTTTAGACGGAAAGAATGAGTATGTTGATGTTACGCTTTTGGGTTATGTGACTGAGGTTTCATATAAAATCTTAAAAGACTCAAGTAGTAATACAACTCTTACTTATTCGGGGGTGGACATTTCATATATTATGCAGGACGCAATTAACAAATATGTGGCAGATGGCAATTCAAACCTAAGTTTTACAGCTTCAAGTATCCCCAATGTTGGAAGTACGGTAATTTATACCTTTAAACACAATACTTTGCAGGAGGTTTTTGACGCCTGTGTGGCAATGGCTCCCCAAGGGTATTTTTGGTATGTTGACCCCGCAACTAATGTGGTTAATTTCAGACAATCTAATCTCAATAAAGCAGACCATACCTTCACAATCGGAAAAGATATCTCCTTTTTACAGACTACCAAAAGAATTGAGGATATTGTAAATGAGGCCTATGTGATAGGCGGAGGCAATCCTAATGTGTTTAACCAATACTCAAGGACTTCTTCTGTCAATACCTATGGCAAACACGAGCAGAATATCCAAGACGGAACCGTGACTGATAATTCAACCTCTGACTATTTTGCCAAAAGCATCCTTGATACCAAACAAAACCCCGAAACAAGAACTTTGATAAGAATTGCTGATAGTAATGGGGAAAATTTAAACAGAGGGTTTAATATTGAGTCAATACAGGTAGGAGATACGATGCAAATTAAGAACTTAAATTACGGAGCCAAGGGTTTGACCTTATGGGACATAGCCATAATGGACACAGATGTCTTTGATAATACTATCCAATACACGTCAGCAGCAATAGCGACCATTGTTTCTTTAACCTACAATCCAGATTATGTTGAAATAGAAGCCTCTTCACGCCTACCTGAGGTTGCAAAGAGATTGGAAACATTAAACAGATATGTTAAGAAAATACAAAACCAAAACCTCCCGTCCTCTCCCGTAACAAGGGTCGTTTAGCAAAAGCTTGACAGTTCAAGGGTATTCTTAAAATGTATGCCTTTAATAACCTTTTCACCAAACACTGTTATAAAAAGTGCAGATTTTAACGCCAATTTCACGGGTTTAGCCAACGGCACCCTAATGACCTCTCCTGTAATTGGAAATCCGACCTTGAAAAATTATATCGCAACAGGGA
>JAKALG010000055.1 GCA_021813235.1 bacterium | reverse complement strand
ACTTCATGTACCGAACCATGCAGGACATCTTCAAGGACGAAAAGCGAGTCAAGTTCATCGTTGCCGAGGGATACCACACCTACCTTGATGTCTACCAGTGGAAGTTCAGATTTCATCATGGACACGCGATCAACTATGGCGGCGGGGTGGGAGGACTGCTCATTCCTGCCAGAAAGGCGGTACTCAACTGGAACATCGCACGACCCGTGGACTATGATGTGTTTGGACACTTCCACCAGCAAATGCTGGACGCTGGGAACATCATCACCAATGGATCGCTCATCGGCTACAACACCTATGCTCTGCGGATAAAGGCCGGATACGAACCGCCGCGACAAGGGTTCTTCCTTGTCCATCAGAAGTACGGCAAAACGGCCAACCACTCAATTGCTTTGGAATAACTAAACGGGGGCACTAACCCTGCCCCCACTCTTTATGAAACTCATACGCCACGCAGAATATAGGGTTTGGTGGAAAGACATTTCTCATTCAAACAACTGGATTGCTTTTGATGAAGTAGATGGTAAAATAAAAGAAAATAAGCCCATCGTAAACCTATTCTATTTTGTCAAAGAAACAAAAACCAGTTATATTTTCAGCAGTGGCATAGATAAAAGTTCAAAGCAGTACTGGGACTTGGTGGACATTCCTAAAGACACGGTAGTAAAAATTGAGAAGATATGAAAGATTATTCTTTCTATGCTCGGTTGTGTGAAACGCAGAAATGTATTTGGTGTAAACATTCGTTTGACAATGGAATAATCAGAAAAACCCCGAACAAAGAAAAGAAAAACGTATATGATTTATTTACCACCGAGTTTCTTATACACTCAATGACAACGCACGGATTTACGCCAGAAATTATAACCATTATGTTTCAAGGAAAAGTATGACATCAACGCTTCCAAAAATCTATTCACTCGTTTGGGAAATAAAGGGCGAAACATATACCTTTTTTGTATTTTAAGATGAAGTCCAATTGCGTTTCGTGTGGAGCGTATATACCAAGAAAGAAAGAGCACTTTGTTTTCTATGGGAATTATTGTCAAAGATGTTGTCGGATAAGCGAACTACGAGTAGAGATTTTTGGCTCAATCAAGCGCGCAAAAGAAAACAATATGCCAAAATGGGACATTGAGATACTGGAAAAAAGCCTTAATCTACTCAACCAAGAGCAAGAAGATAGGCGCAAAAGATTTGAAAAAAACAAATGAAAATACTCATATCCCTATCCAATTTTGATTACTTGTCGGGAAGCCCGATGTATTCGTATGAATTATCGCGCCAGCTCGTTTTAATGGGGCACGAGGTTTCAATACTTTCTAAACTAGGCGGTATTTTGCCAGAGAGAGCAAGGTTAAACGGCGTAAAGGTATATGATTTTTCAAACCCGCCGCAGAAAGAGTTTGATGTTTTGCACCTCAATCAGTTTGATCCCGCAAAGTTTTGCCTTGACAGATACGATGCGCCCGCTATTATGTCTATACATTCAGAGTGGCACTACGAAACCCCGTATCGGCACAAGAACATAAAAAAATACATAGCCATTCGCCCATCAATCAAAGAAAAACTCGAAAAAGAATACGGCATAGACAATGTGGTAGTTATTTATAACGGGATAGATTTTAACCGATTTAAGTTATCTCCATTGCCAGAAAAAGAAAAGATTTTATTCGTTGGCACAATAGACCATCTTAGGGAAAAGGCGGCAAAGGACATTTTGACGAAAGGGAAAGACGTGCTGTTTGTCGGTGATAAGTTTGCGACATGGGCAGATAGCTTGCCTCCTCACGGCGGCTATCTGCCACCCCGATTTGATACGGAAGAACTTATCAAAGATTGTACTGCTACGGCTGGCATAATGCTTGGCAGAACAACCATAGAGGGATGGGCATGCGGACGCGGTGGATATATTTACGACATAGATTTAGAGGGAAACATAAAGTCTGTTGATTTCTATAATCCCCCCGAAAACATGGAAAGGTTTAATATCATTAAAGTGGCAGAACAGATAGAAAAGGAATATGCTCTCATTTGCGGAAAACATTAAAACTATCATTGAGGCATCAAAGGGATACAATAAAATACTAGATATTGGTGCTGGATTTGGTAAGTACGGAGTTTTACTAAGGGAGCAATATCTTTCTTCAAAGGCAGAGCGCGGCGAGCTTTCTCCATTGGACGACTTTTTTATCGGCGCAGTAGAAGACACTCCTTACTTTCAAATATACCTAAAGCGTTCATCGTACAATGCCCTCTATCCAATAAGCATTTTTGACTTTCCCGAAGAAGATTTGGTGGCCTTTGACTTATTTCTATTCATAGATACTTTGGAGCACTGGCACAAAGACCAAGCAAAAGAGCTCATTAAAAAACTATCCTGTTATGGAGATGTTTTAATCTCAACGCCTAAAAACGTATCAATGTATCACGAGCATTTTTATGGCGACCCAAGACATCACATTACTCAATGGAACAAGAGTGATTTTTCTGGTAAGGACTTCTCAACTCCTCAAAGTTATATATATTTAATACCAAAAAATGAAGATACTCTTTGTTGATGAGATGACGACTGGCTGTTATTTTGTAAGAACCAAGGTTTACGCCGATGAACTAAGAAAACTCGGTCATGATGTTTTGGTTGTTGACGGAAAGAACGCGCCTGAAAATATACTGGATTATGACATTATTTGCTTTAATCGCCTCGCAGAGGGGGATTTAGAGCTTACTTTTGAATATCTCAAGGGACACGGCAAGATAATTTCATACGACACCGATGATGCAATAAACCTCGTAGAGCCTACGAATATGGTTTATTACCACATAAAAGAGCATCTAAAAAGTTATTACTACATCATCAACGAAAGCAATATTATTACCACCACAACGCCCTTGCTAGGAAATGAGATATCCTCGCACACCCCACAGCCGATATATGTATTTCCAAACTGCATAGTCCCCGAACAATGGAAGAAAAGGGCTGGTGGGAACGTAATACCAAGAATAGGCTTTGCTGGCTCTAACTCGCACATAGCCGATATTGTCCCAGCACTAGACGGAATTATTAAACTCCAGGAAGAAAGGGACTTTGAGTTTGTATTATTTGGCTTTTCTCCTTCTCATGACACATGGCAGGATTGGATAAACGATAATTATAATGCGATTAAAAACCCCGCCTATCCGATATATAAGGCATTTATTGAGCTGGAAAAGAGATTAAAGCAGATTAAAAACCTCAAATGGGAGAAAGCGGTAAGCGTCTTTGATTATCAAAACAGGTTATCAGAGCTCAATTTTGACATAGGAATTGCACCGATCCTTGACACCCCATTCAACAGAAGCAAGTCAGAGCTTAAATTGCTAGAATATGCTATGGTGGGAACTCCTACGGTGGCAATAAATATCCCTCCGTATCTAGGAACTCCAGCCATTCAAATTGAGAATAATCCGCATAAATGGTACACGAAATTGATGTATTGCCTTGACAACCCAGAGTATATAAAAGTAAAATGGCAGGAACAATATGATTGGGTGCTAGAAAACCGAGACATTGCTATTTGGGGAAAGAAGCGCGCGGAATTATACGAATCACTGCTCAATGGTAAAAGTGGGATATGATATTGACGGCGTTCTCACCAATGGATTTATACGCGAGAAACCTTACGTTCTCATTACGGGAAGAACGATAAACCAGTGGGAAGATACGATATATGATTTCGGGCATCTCCATTGTCCGATTTATCTTAGACCATTTGGAGAGGCAAGCGACCAGAAATCCGCCGCAGAATGGAAAATGAATATGATAAACTGGATAGGATTAGATAAATACTACGAAGACAATCCCGAAATAGTCAGATACTTAAAACGAAATTGCCCGCATACAACCATAGTTCAAGTCAATGCCTAAAAAATATAATTACACACTCAAACCAGGCAGACCAACTCTTTATTCGGAAGAAGTCTTAAAAGCAACAATCAAGTACATTGAATCTATCCCGAACAGCAAAGAGTTAATCCCGACAGTAGAAGGATTGGCGGTTTATTTACATACAAGACGTGATAATTTATATGAATGGGCGAAGAAAAATAAGGATTTTTCCGACACCCTAGAAACTTTACTCGCACTTCAGGCTCAATCGCTCATGAACGAAGGAATCAAAGGAAGATATAACTCAACCATAACCAAGCTTCTTCTTCATAAACACGGCTATTCAGATAAGCAGGAAATGGAAGTTTCTGGCGGAGAAAATCCTATCAGAGTAATCAAAGTAGAAAGATATAATGGAAACAACGATACGTCTTCATCCGAAGCAGTTTGATGCGTATAACTTCACCAAACAATTCGGTGCGGCTATTGCTGGAGTACAATCAGGCAAGACCTATGTTGGAGCATTGTGGGCTGGCAAGAAAATAGGCGAGTTTCCTCAAGGAATAGGAATAATCGCCGCGCCAACCTATAAGATTCTAGAGCAAAGTACTTTACAAAAGTTTTTTACGCTGTTCCCAGAGCTAAAGAAGTATCACAAGGAACAGAAAGGAGAAATACAATTGCCGGAGGGTGGAACTGTTTATATCCGCTCAATGGATAGTCCACTAGGAGCAGAAGGAGTCACCGCTAACTGGATATGGGCTGATGAAGCTGGACAAATGCCAAGATTAGCGTGGACAGTTATGCGCTCAAGGGTTTCAACAACGGGCGGTCAAATCTTCTTCACGACCACGTGGTACAATCTAGGATGGTTGTATCAGGACATATTCATTCCGTGGCAGAATAAGACCGACAATCACATTGATGTTTTTCAATGGAGAAGCATAGATAATCCGTTTTTTCCTAAAGAGTTTTATGAAGCGGAGAAAAGCAGGCTTGCGCCAGAAGAGTTTGCGAGGAGATACGATGCAATTCCTACAAAAATGGAGGGGCTTGTGTGGGACATCCCTCAAAGCCAAATCATTCAAGAGACGGAAAGGATAAAGGCGCAGTTATCAAACGCAGAGAGAGTTTTTGGAGGTGTTGACTGGGGATATACCAATCCATCGGCAATCGTAATAGTTAAAGTTAAAGACGGTAAATACTACTTGGTTGACGAATGGAAGATGGAAGCACGAACGACTGGAGAGGTTATAGATACTTGCAAACAGTTTGAAAATCTGTATGGAGTGAATAAATGGTTTCCCGATCCCGCTGAACCCGATAGATTAGAAGAAATGCGCCGAGCTGGACTCAATGTCGGCTCAATAAAGAAAGCTGTAGCATTAAACATAGAAAAAGTCAGAGATTTGATACGCGGTAAGCTTTTCTTCGTTTTAGACACCTGTAGACAGTTTCTAGACGAGGTTGAGTTGTATCACTACGATGACGGAGATGTAAAGAAAGAACTTCCCGTCAAAATCAATGACCATCTATGCGATGCCCTGCAATATGCGATAGTCGGGGCAAGCGGAGAAAATCTCGCATTTAGCAAAGTCTATAACCCTAACAAGTTTTACGACAGAACCGTAGACATTTGGAACAATGAAAGAACAATTAACTGAAGCAGGGAAGGTAAAAATCGGTAAGGAAAACTGGGAAAAGGAGCAGATTGATATTGCGTCCGACCCAATTAACTTACAGGACTTTCAAAATCAGCACGGAGAACCGAGGTGTCTTAGAACGCATACGGTTTTCTTCAAAGAAGGAATAACCAAAGACGAGGTTTACGCGCGGGTTGAGAAGCAGATTAAGGAAAAAGCATTTACTACTGGCTGGACGTTTGACGACAACACTCCTCCGCAGATTATCCAAGACCCAGTGAATAAGGAAAAATGGTTTATTATGACCACCCTACGACCATACGGACACAACACCATCACTCAAATGAGAGGAACGAA
>JAKALG010000054.1 GCA_021813235.1 bacterium | reverse complement strand
TGTTATTACCACGGTAGTGGCTTCAATTCTTGATGTTTATATTCCGTTTCAATATTTGAAACTTTGGAATGCTTTAAGCGCAAACAATTTTACAGTTGTGGGAGTAGCAAAATCAATAATTATTTTTATTTTAGTATTAAATCTTTTTCGTTGGGCTATTCGTAGAATTGCAGGATTTTCTCTCGCATATTTTGAATCGAGCGTTATGACAGGTCTTAGACAACAAGCATTTTCATATATGGTAGGCCATTCCTTTTCTTTTTTTGTAAATAATTTTGGTGGATCATTAGTGAGAAAAATAAATAAATATGCAATAGCCTTTAAAAAACTAGCTGATAGAATGATTTTTGATGGCTTACCACTTCTTGTTCGTGGTGTTGGTACAGTTATTGCCATTTATACTTTACTTCCAAAATACTCTTATATTTTAGGAATATTTTGTGTTGTATTTATATTAACAGCTTTTATTTATATAAGATATAAACTTAAATATGATATTCTTTCAGCGGAAAGTGATAGTGAAACCACCGGAGTTTTATCTGATTCTATAGGTAATCATTCTTCAATTCAGTTATTTACTGGTCAAAAGGAAGAAGATGAACGTGTTAGATATACAACAGAAAAACAAAACAAGATAGCGACCTTTAATTGGTATCTATGGGAAGGTTTAAATGCCATTGAATCTTTTTATTCTCTTTCCATTGAATTTATTGTTTTTTGGATTGCTCTCGCTGATTGGAAGTTAGGACTTATTTCTTTACCTGTTATTGTATTGTTGCAAAGTTATTTAATTCGTCTTATTGAAAATCTTTGGAGTTTTGGTTCAATTACTCGTGCATTTTATGAGAGTTTTGCTGATGCTCAAGAGATGGCTCTTATTTTAGATATGCCATATGAAATTATTGATAAACCGACAGAAATTGCCAAAAATATAAAAGGGGAAGTCGCTTTTAATAATGTGACTTATATTTATAAAAACAATAACAATAGAATATTAGATAATTTTTCTTTAATTATACCTGCAGGACAGAAAATAGCTATCGTTGGTCCTTCTGGTTCTGGCAAAACGACCTTTGTACGCTTGCTTATGAGGTTATTTAATCTTACTGATGGCAAAATCATGATTGACGGAATAGATATCAGCAAAATTTCTCAAGAAAATCTTCGAGAACAAATTGCTTTCGTTCCACAAGATCCTGTACTTTTTCATCGTACTTTAATGGAGAATATTCGTTATGGTAGAAGAGATGCTACAGACGAAGAAGTATTAGTAGCATCCCACTTAGCTCACTGTGATGACTTTATAGACCAATTGCCAGAAAAATATGAGACATATGTAGGGGAGCGAGGAGTAAAACTTTCAGGTGGTGAACGACAGCGTGTGGCTATCGCTAGGGCGATTCTTAAAAATGCCCCAATACTTATTTTAGATGAAGCGACATCTTCTCTTGATTCTCACTCTGAAGCATTGATTCAGGATGCTCTCGTCAAACTTATAAAAGGGAAGACGACAATAGTCATTGCACACAGACTTTCTACTATAAGGCAAATGGATAGAATCATCGTTATAAAAAATGGGAAAATTATGGAAGATGGAAACCATGAGGAGCTCGCAAATAAAAAAGATGGAGTTTACAAAAAACTCTGGGATTTACAAGCTGGAGGATTTAAAAACATTATTTAAAAAATATTTTTTTGTTTCTTCGTCAATTTTGTCTGTGACGATAATCATGAGCTCGGTACCGAGACCTAAATCTTTTTTAATATTTGTAAAAAGATGTTCGTAAGGAAAAGGGGATATCCAAACAGTATTTTTGATACAAACGAAATCAGCTTTCTTTAAAAGATAACGCAAACTTTCTCGTTCGTTTTTTCTGTTTTCTGGAATATCTAAAATAATTATTCTCCACAAACCGTCCCAAGTATTAGACACGAGTGCTTGATCTCCCTCGAGTTTGATGGAGTTTAATTTATTTTTTCCTTTTTTGGTTAACTTCAAATAGCTCTTATTGTCAGATTGAATCATTTCAATACATCCAGACTCAATCAAATTTTTTATTGAGCGAGTTAAGGCATATGCCCCCTCCTTGTGGAAGAGGGGGTCTGGGGTGGTAATTTTTTTCTTTATTTCATCTACAGGAATAGCTGGTTTTTCTGCCAAAATCTTGAGTATTTTATTGGAATATTCTATTTTGCTTGACATTCATATAGCTTATCATATATACTACTTTTATACAAGTTTTTAGTGGTCGCGAAATATTAGTAAAATTATTAAACATTATAAAATAACCTTATAAAATATATGTCAAAAATAATAGGTATAGATTTAGGTACAACAAATTCGGCAGTTGCTTTCATTGAAGGAGGCGTGCCAAAAATTATTGAAAATGTGGAGGGTAATCGCACCACTCCTTCTGTCGTTGCGACAGCAAAGAATGGTGACCGTATCGTCGGACTTCTTGCAAAGAGACAAGCTGTCACAAATCCTGAGAATACAATTTCTGAAATAAAAAGATATATGGGTCACAGATTTGATGATCCAGAAGTACAGAAAGATAAAGCAACAGCTCCATTTAAAATTGAACAAGGAGACAATGGCGGAGTAAAAGTAAAAATGTCAGATAAATTTTATCGTCCAGAAGAAATTTCTGCAATGATTTTACAGAAAATAAAAACGGATGTGGAGGCAAAGCTTGGAGAAAAAATTACCGAAGCTGTCATCACCGTGCCTGCATATTTTAATGATGCTCAAAGAAAGGCAACAAAGGATGCAGGACAGATAGCAGGGCTTGATGTAAAAAGAATCATAAATGAACCGACAGCTGCGGCCCTTGCATATGGTTTTAATAAAAAGAAAAATGAAAAGATAGTTGTTTATGATTTCGGTGGAGGAACTTTTGATGTTTCTGTACTTGAAATTGGAGATGATGTGATAGAAGTTAAGTCCACAGATGGTGACTCTCACATGGGTGGAGGAGATATTGATAGAAAAATAATTTCTTGGATTGCTGAAGAATATAAAAAAGAATCAGGTGTAGATGTGAGGAAGGACCCATTAGCACATCAAAGATTAAAAGAAGCAGCTGAAAAAGCTAAGCATGAACTTTCTACAACACTAGAAGCAGAAATAAATATTCCATTTATTACATCTGACGCCAGTGGTCCAAAACATTTGCTTATGAAAATGTCTCGAGCCACTCTTGAGTCTATTGCGAAAGAATATATAGATAGATCAATTGAAATAACGAAAAGAGCTCTTGATGCTTCACCATTTAAGATGGCTGAAATAAATGAAATTATAATGGTTGGAGGACAAACAAGAATGCCAGCAATAGTAGAAGCTGTAAAAAATCTTTTTGGTAAAACTCCTAATATGTCTATAAATCCGGATGAAGTCGTAGCTCTCGGTGCAGCCGTACAAGCAGGTGTGCTTGCAGGAGATGTACGAGATGTACTATTGCTTGACGTTATTCCACTTTCTCTTGGTATTGAAACATTAGGGGGAGTTGCTACAAAATTAATTGATAGAAACACAACTATTCCAGCTTCAAAATCTCAAGTATTTTCAACCGCTGCTGATAATCAGACTTCTGTAGAAATTCATATCGTTCAAGGAGAACGCCCAATGGCTACTGACAATAAATCTCTAGGGCGCTTTATTCTAGATGGAATTCCACCAGCACCACGTGGTATGCCACAAGTAGAAGTGACATTTGATATTGATGTAAACGGAATATTGAATGTGACTGCAAAAGATAAAGCTTCAGGTAAGGCTCAATCAATTAAAATTGAAGCAAGTTCTGGACTTAAGGAAGAAGACATTAAAAAAATGCAACAAGATGCAGAGCTTCACGCTGAAGAAGATAAAAAGAAAAGAGAAATTGTTGACATAAAAAATACTGCAGAGATGATTATTTACACTGCCGAAAAGGCGTTGAAAGATAATGAAGCAAAAATCCCTGCAGATGTAAAAGATAATGTAAATGCAAAAATAACTGCTTTAAGAAGTGTAAAAGATGGAACAGATTCTGAAGCTATTAAAAAAGCAACAGAAGAACTTTCAAATGAGATGTCCAAAATCGGTGAAGCAATGAATAAAGCTGGCGCTGAAACTCCTCCAGCTCAAGCCCCGGAAGAACAAAATCCCGAAGTTCATGATGCAGAATACAAGGAAAACGAAAAAGGAGAAGGGGAAGCTCCTAAAGTGTAGTATAATTATTGTTAGTTTTATTATTAGTAATAAGAAAAAATAAAAATATGATTGACCCAACAAAAATAGACATAAATCAATTACCAAAAAAGTTTTGTGATGGTGCCTTTGGGGCTCACGGAAAAGAATTTTTTACTTTTGCCATAACCTCTGGAAATAGTCTTGATTCTTTTGCGACTACGCCACAAGTTATGAAAAGTATAGCAATGTGGATTAATGGACAAGTTCAAAACTACGAGAAACAATTTGGAGAAATTGATATGACTCCACCACAAATACAAAGTCCCATTCAAATGGCCGATTTAAAAGAACCAGGAGATAATAAATAACATGGCAAAACAATTTATTAAATTGCAAATAAGTCTCTTCTTTAAATCAAATTATTCTGATCAACTTGAAAAAGCTTCACTTTTAATAAAAAAAGAATTTGGAGATGGTGTAGTAACTCAATTAGGAATTCCTGCTAATATGCCGCCTGAAATTCCAAGGTTAATTATTAAATCAAGTAGTGTAGATATAAATCTTGCAATAAATAGAATTGATTTTTTCTCTACTGATTCAAGTTTCTTTGAAAAATTTTTCCCTAATATACTTAATGTTTTGTCAGGCCTCTCTGTTGAAATTGGGAGAATAGGTGTTGTTACTACTACGTTTAAAGAAATTACCATTGAAGAATTAAAAAATCTTTTTGATAAAAAAGTGATTTCAACTATCAATCCAACACAAATAGTAATTCGTTTTAATGAGGTTATTAACTTATCTGGAGTTAACGTTAATAATTCTCAGATGTATGAAAGTGGGTTTATAAAAGATGAAAAAAATGGAAGTCAAAAAAAAGGAGTTATTATAATGAGAGATATTAATACTCTTTTAGAAGATTTATCAAAAAATTCTTTTAAAGATAAGGTTTTAACTAATTTTATTAGAGATGCTATTTCTAAGTCAGAACAAATTCTTTTGTAAAATATATGGAATCAGAAAATAAAGAAAATTTTCAGGAGACAGAAACAAAGATAATTGAAGTACCCAAAGATACTTCTGTTCAGCATCAATATTTAACCATTGAAGGATATACAAAATACATAGCGTCCTTTGAAGAAGGTTTTAATCGTAGAATAGACAAAATAGATGAAAAAATATTAGAATATGATAAAAAGATAGAAAGTAGTAAATTATCAGTGATTGAAACATTAGGAATATTTGTTGCTTTATTTACTTTTGTTTCCATCGATTTTCAAGTTTTTAGGTCATATAGAGATTGGCATGCTATTACTGGGCTGACTTTAATTTTACTTAGTTCTATGAGTTTTTTAGTTTCAATATTTGATTTTATAATTAATAAAAAATTAGGACTCTCGAGAACATTTTTTATTTTATTAGAAGTTTTATTTATAATATCTGGAATTTTTCTATTTTCTTATGCAAAAAATGAAGATATACAAGATAAAGAAATAGAGATCAAACAAGAAATCCTTAAGTACTCAAATGATCTTCAAAAAGATTATTATAGAAAAGACGACCTAGATTCACTAATCAAGGAAAATAAAAATAATGGAGTTATACTTCAGTGTTTGAAAAATAAAAGGTATTTTTCTATTGAGTGTTTTTCTAGCCCAATAAATTAGTTTTTTTGTTTTGATAAAAATTTAATTTTGGGGTATAATTCACTACAGAATGGAATTAAAGGAAATACCTAAAAATAAAGAACTCACCTATATTGGTTACACTACTTATAGAGACAAAAATGTGCTTTTTGGCATTAAACGTAAAGATAGACGCCAGCATGTTTATATTCTCGGAAAGTCTGGTACCGGTAAATCTGCCCTAATGTTCAACATGATTATCCAGAACATTG
>JAKALG010000053.1 GCA_021813235.1 bacterium | reverse complement strand
TTTATGGCTAAAAATAAAAATCAATATGTCATGAATGCACTTATAAAATTAGATCCAAAAAAATGGTCGCTATCAGAGCTTTCTATAGGCTCTTCAATAGATCAACGCCTTTTTGATTTACTTTCTTCTTTACCTTTTTCCTATGAAGTCTCTGTGGACCCAGAAGATTTGTTGTAAATTTATGAGACTAATACTGTAAATTCTCCTTTTTGTTTAATGGGGTTTTTGGTGAGATATCCTAGGAGCTCAGAAGGAGAACCAGTTTTGAATTCTTCATAGATTTTAGTTATTTCACGAGCAAGACAGACTTTTTTATTTGGACAAAATTTATTTAGAGATTCCAATGTTTTTAAAATGCGATGTGGAGATTCATAAAATACCATCGTTCTTTTTGATTCTGCAATTTCTTTAAATAAAGTTTCCCTGCCTTTTTTGTGTGGAAGAAAACCTAAAAATGTAAATTCGTGAGTTGGAAGTCCTGAAGCTGAAAGCGCAGCGATGACAGCTGAGGCTCCAGGTACGGGAATCACTTCTACATCATTCTTTTCTTTTATCTCTGAAATCAACATCGCCCCTGGATCAGAAATAGTCGGAGTGCCCGCATCTGAAACTAAAGCTAAGTTCTTCCCTTCTTCTAAAAGCTCGAAAATTTTATCTACTTTATTCAATTTACTTTGACTATGATAGCTCATAGTCGGTGTATTTATGTTATATTTTTGGAGAATTTTCTTCGTTTCTCTGGTATCTTCACACAATATCAAATCTACCTCTTTCAAGGTTTCTATAGCACGAAGCGTTATATCTCCCATATTTCCTATTGGCGTTGCTACCACATAAAATTTACTCATTTTTTTATTTTCTATATTTTTTTGTTCTCCACTTGTCAGCGATTTTTACACGAGTGAGTGAACGTTCAAGTTCTGTCGCAAAATGTTCATAGTCTACAACTTCTTTATTTTCCATTTGTTTTTTGAGTTCATTTGCACGAGCTTTTGCTTTTTCTATTGCATCATCTCCAAGCTCAGAGACATGTTCTGCGAAGTCAGCCAAAACAGCGACATTTGTAATGCCTTTTTCATCTTGCTTTACTTCCAAAAACCCTCCGACGACGGCCATAGGTATGTGTTCGTTGTTTACGACAGCTACGATATCTCCAGAAGAAAGTCCAGTAATAAGAGGAATATGCTCTGGTAAAACGGTTATTTCACCGAGTGTTGTCGGTAAACTAACTTGGTCAACCATTTCTTCGAAAACTAATCGTTCTGGTGTTATTATTTTAAGTTTTAATTGTTTCATAAATAGGCTTTAGGCTTTAGGCTTTAGGCTTTAGGCTTTAGCTAGTTTCCTAGAGCCTAGTGCCTAGTGCCTGTGTTATATTGCACCTTTCATATAAAAATCATTTTCTGGCTTGCTGTCGTGTTTACCGTCAAGAATTTCTTTGAAAGAACGAATTGTTTCAGAAAGTGGAACGTATTCCCCTTTTCTTCCAGTAAATTGTTCTGCTACGAAGTTTGGCTGAGAAAGGAATTTTTGAATTTTACGAGCACGAGCGACGAGCTCTTTATCAGCTTCAGATAATTCTTCCATACCAAGAATGGCGATGATATCTTGCAAATCTTTATAACGTTGCAAAACGCGTTGCACTTCACGAGCTACATAGTAATGATCTTTACCGACAATGTTTGGGTCGAGAATAGTTGAAGATGAGTCTAGAGGATCCACAGCTGGATAAATACCTATTTCTGAAAGTGAACGGTTTAGAACGACAGTGGAGTCCAAGTGAGAAAATGTTGTTGCTGGGGCTGGGTCAGTCAAGTCGTCGGCTGGCACATAGACAGCTTGCACAGAAGTGACAGAACCTTTATCTGTGGAAGTGATTCTTTCTTGCAAGATTCCCATTTCTGTAGCAAGAGTTGGTTGATACCCCACAGCAGAAGGGATACGTCCCAAAAGTGCGGACACCTCGGAACCTGCTTGAGTAAAACGGAAAATGTTATCTATAAAAAACAACACGTCTTTGTTTTCTTTATCACGGAAATATTCCGCCATTGTGAGCCCTGAGAGAGCCACACGTAAACGAGCTCCTGGCGGTTCATTCATTTGTCCGAAGACCATGGCGACTTTGTCGAGCACTTTCGAATCTTTCATTTCATGATACAAATCATTCCCTTCACGAGTTCTTTCTCCAACACCAGCAAAAACAGAATATCCTCCGTGATTTGATGCGATGTTGTGAATGAGCTCTTGAATGACGACAGTCTTACCGACGCCGGCACCTCCGAAGAGTCCGACTTTTCCTCCTTTCAAAACAGGACAGATGAGGTCTATGACTTTAATACCAGTTTCTAGAATTTCCACTTTTGTAGATTGAGAAACGAAAGATGGAGCCTCACGGTGGATAGGAGAAACTGCACCAGATGTAACTTTCCCATTATCAATCGGAGCGCCCAAGACGTTGAACATTCTTCCCAATGTTTCTTTGCCGACAGGTACGGAAATAGGAGCGCCAGTATTTATGACTTCCATTCCACGAGAGAGACCATCTGTAGACTCCATGGCAACAGCACGTACAGTATCTCTACCGATGTGTTGTTCCACCTCTAGGGTTACAGTGACATCTCCTTTCTTTACTGTTAAAGCACTATAAATATCGGGAACTCCCCCTTCAAAAAATACGTCTACGACCGGCCCTATTATTCTTTTTATTACACCTGTTGTTTTATGCATATATATTTTTAATAATTACTTTTAACTTTATAAACTTTTAACTAACTGATGCCATACCTGCACTTATTTCCGAAATCTCTCTCGTAATATTGCCTTGGCGGGCTTTATTAAATACTAATGTTAAATCGTCTATCATTTCTCCTGCTGCTTCGGAGGCATTCTTCATCGCGACCATTCGAGAAGATTGTTCGGAAGCATTAGACTCAAGTATCATTTGATATATCTGCATTCTGGTTATTTTTTCTGCTAAACTTTTTATCAAATTTTTCTGGTCTCCTTCAAATAAATAATCTGTCACTTTTTCTTCTTTCGCTTCTTTATCTTTAAAATCATCTCCCAGAGTATCTATCAAATCTTTAAAACTAGTTCTAGATATAGGAATGACTTGTTTAATGTTTGGTTTTTGCGATAAAGCGGAAATAAAATCCGTGTAAGCTACTAAAACTTTGTCGTAGCGACCAAGGTTAAATTCATTTATAGCTAGTTCAGAAATCGGAATGATATCTCTTAAGGAAACATTATCCGGAAGAGAAAAGAAACTGGCAATAATATTCTTGTTGATGCGTCGCATTAATGTATCTCCCTTTTTACCTATCGTTACTAGGTCTATATTTACATCTTTATTTTTATTTTTCAATAAAGAAAGCACCTTTTTTGTGACTTGTGCATTATAAGCGCCACACAAACCTCTGTTTGAAGTAATGAGAATTAATAAAATATTTTTCACTTCCCTTTCTATAAATAAAGGATCAGTTATTTTTTCTGTATTTTTTGCGATAGAGTTCAAAACCTCCCAAGAATATTCAGCATAGAGGCGAGAAGCGAGCGTCGAAGATACCGCTCTCTTCATTTTTGAAGCAGCCACAAGTTCCATCGCTTTCGTGATTTTCTTTGTGTTCTTTACACTCTTTATTCTTCTTTTAATTTCTTTTGTTCCAGCCATAATATAACACAGGCTTTAGGCGCTAGGCCTTAGCTTGAAAATTATTTTTAAATTCTTCTATTATTTTTATTAATTCTTCCTCTCCCTTATCAGTCCACATTTTTGTTTCTGCAATTTCTTTATAAAACTTTTTTGCATTATTCAATGAATATTCAATCAATTCTTTTTCGAATTCTTTTATTCTTTCAACGGCAATATCATCCATATAACCTTTGGTTAGCGCATAAAGCACGACGACTTGATGTTCTACAGCCATAGGAGAATATTGTGGTTGTTTCAAGACTTCTACTGCGCGCTTACCACGTTCTAGTTGTTGTTTAGTAGCACTATCCAAATCTGAGCCGAATTGAGAAAATGCTTCAAGTTCACGAAATTGCGCCAAATCCAACTTCAATGTTCCAGCCACTTTTTTCATAGCTTTAATTTGAGCAGAAGAACCAACACGGGAAACAGAAAGACCAACGTTTACAGCTGGACGAATACCTTTATAGAATAAATCAGTTTCCAAAAATATTTGTCCATCAGTGATGGAAATAACGTTCGTAGGAATATAAGCAGACACATCGCCAGCTTGTGTTTCAATAATAGGAAGTGCAGTGATAGAACCACCGCCATATTCTTTATTTCTTCTACAAGCACGCTCGAGTAGTCGAGAATGTAAATAGAAAACGTCTCCAGGAAATGCTTCACGGCCTGGTGGACGACGAAGCAAAAGAGAAATTTCACGATAAGCGACAGCGTGTTTAGAAAGATCATCATAAATTATCAAAACATCTTTGCCTTGATCCATGAAGTATTCTGCAATAGAGACTCCAGTATAAGGAGCAATATAAGAAAGTGGTGCGGGTTCAGAAGAACCAGCAGAAACGATGACTGTGTATTTCATAGCTCCACCTTCTTCTAGGCGAGTTTGGATTTTACGAAGTTTAGAATCTTTTTGGCCGATAGAAACATAAACACAAATCATGTTCTGACCTTTTTGGTTTAAAATTGTATCTATAGCGATAGCTGTCTTACCTGTCTGACGGTCTCCAATAATGAGCTCACGTTGTCCGCGACCGATAGGAATAATCGCATCAATAACTTTCACACCTGTAGCGACAGGTTCAGAAACAGAAAGACGGGTGATGACTCCTGGAGCAACTTTTTCAATAGGATAAGTCTTATCTCCTTTAATTGCGCCTTTACCATCTATCTCTTTACCGAGAGCATTTACAACTCGTCCCACAATACTATCTGATACAGGTACTTCTAGAATTCTTCCCGTAGCTTTGACTTCATCTCCTTCTTTAATTTTTGTGAAGTCTCCTAAAATAATGACACCTACCAAATCTTCTTCCAGGTTTAGAGCCACACCCGTCTCACCATTTGAGAAGCTCACCATTTCAGATGATTTAATATCTGAAAGTCCAGAAACTTTCGCGATTCCGTCAAAAACTTCTATGACATATCCGACTTTTTCAACTTTTGCTTCCGATGAAAAATTTTCTATCTCTTTTTTTAAATTGTCTACTATATAGTTGTTACTCATATTTTTTTATTAAATGTTCTTGTAATTTATTAATTTTATTCTTTATGGTTAAATCTATAACTTCATCTTTTATTTCTAGTCTGACTCCTCCTAATAATTTATCATTTAATTCTTCTATGAATAACACCTCTTTCGCTTTGTAACGTTTTTCTATAAATTGATGTAATTCTTTCTTTGCTTTCTCTGTGAGTTTCTTTACACTTGATACTTTCACCACCACTCTATCTTCTTCTAAATTTATTATCTCATCCAACTTTTTAAAAATCTCTCCCGACTTAGACAAGAGATGCCTCTCATCTAAAAACTGTACCACTTTCTTAAAAAATATAGGTAACTCATCTTTTCTCTTACCTTTCGAGGCAGAGTAGATTGCATATGCTATATCGTTGTTTGAAGTGGTTGCCATATTTTATAAATTTTTTATTTCATTTATTGTTTTTTCATCAAAAGTCGCATCTACCTTGCTACCAATTAATTTTTCTGCTATTTTGACAGCCAAAGATGTGATTTCGCTCTTTGTTTCTGAAAGCATTTTTGCTTTTTCACTTTCAAGGGTCTTTTTGCCATTTTCTATCATCATTGCAACTTCTTTCTTGGCTTCTTCCATCATTTGATTCTTCTTGGCTTCTGCTTCTTTTTTGCCTTCCTGAAACATTGTTTGTGCTTCATTCTTGGCTTTATTGATTACTTCTTTATATTCATTCTTTGAATTGTTTAAAACTTCAGCGTTTTCTTTTGCATCTTTTATTCCCTTCTCTATCTTTTCTGTTCTCTCTTTCATTATCTTTGTAAGTGGCTTCAAGGCAAACATATATAAAACAAAAAAAACCACTCCAAAGTTGAGAGCTTGCGCAATCATTATCTTCCAATCAATATGAAACGTGTTAATAATTGAATCCATAAAAAAATTTCTTTCTAATGATAATATTACTCGCAAATAGCGAGCAGTATAAAAGATTTAAAAATTAAGA
>JAKALG010000052.1 GCA_021813235.1 bacterium | reverse complement strand
ACGACAAAGGAATACAAAAATTAGGGGAGATTGATGCTCAAAATCGTGATATTGCTATAACCGGACTTCAACATAGAGGGCTCATTGTTATTTCTATTGAAGAAGAAGGCAAAAAATCTTTTTTGAAATTTGCATTTTTTGAAAAAGTACCGATGAAAAGTGTTGTTATTCTTTCTCGTCAGATTTCAACTTTATTCGGAGCACAGGTTTCTGCTTTAAAAGCTTTTACGATGTTGGCTGCTAGTACAGAAAATAAACCATTAGCAAAAAAACTTACAGAGATAGGGGATGACTTACAAGCAGGTGTTTCTATTTCTGGTGCTTTAGCAAAACACCCAGATGTTTTTTCTGATTTTTATGTGAACATGGTGAAAGTAGGAGAAGAAACTGGAAAATTAAATGAAACTTTTGATCATTTGGCAAATTATTTAAATCGTCAATATGAACTTACTTCAAAAACGAGAAATGCTCTAATCTATCCTATATTCGTTGTCTGTACATTTTTTGTAGTGATGGGGCTTATGTTTGTCGTAGTTATTCCAAAACTCTCTGCTATCATTCTTGATTCTGGACAAGATCCTCCGATTTATACAAAAATTGTTATTGCGCTTTCAAACTTCTTTGTAAGTTATGGTTTTCTAGTTCTTATTTTTTTAGTACTTGCAGGCGTGTGGCTCTGGAGACTTTCTAAAACAGAAAAAGGTAAAATTTATATTGATAAAATGCGTCTTGCTATTCCAGCAGTAGGAAATCTTTACAGGAAACTTTATCTTTCTAGAATTGCAGACAACATGGATACGATGCTTACTTCTGGTATCCCTATAGTTAGAGCTATTGATATTACTTCAGATGTTGTTGGCAGTAGAGTTTATAAAGAAATTTTAAAAGAAGTGGCAGATGGAGTGAAGTCCGGTCTTGCTTTTTCTGTTGCTTTTGAAAAACATGCAGAAGAAGTTCCAGGAATTATGATTCAAATGATAAAAGTGGGAGAGGAAACCGGTTCTTTAGGGCAGATTTTGAAAACTTTGTCAGATTTTTATAAAAAAGAAGTTGATGATGCTATTGATACTTTGGTTGGTTTGATCGAACCAGTCATGATTGTCGTTTTAGGCTTGGGAGTAGGTATACTCTTAGTCTCTGTTTTGATGCCGATTTATAATCTTGCCGGGGGAATACAGTAAATTAGGTAAAATACGAGTGTGGATAACTTTTTTGCGTATCTAGAACGATAAAAGTTATAATATAGGCACTAAAGTAAAGTCGAAATTTTACAAAAATATGAAAATTATTAGTTAATAATATTAAATTGTTCTGGTTTAAATCAGAATGAAAAAATTATGAAGAATTTTAAAAAAGGTTTTACATTAATTGAACTTTTGGTCGTTGTTGCTATCATTGGTATATTGGCTTCAGTTGTTTTAGCATCTTTGAATAATGCCAGAACGAAAGGTTCTGATGCTGCTATAAAGGCTGCTATGAGTAATGCTCGTGCACAAGCTGAACTTTCTTATGATACAGCTCAATCATACACAGGCACTTGTGCTGCTATCAGGCCTATGGTTTTGAATGCTTTGCAAAAACTAAATTCGGCCGCAACAGCTGCTAACATAAACGAAGTTCTTACCACAGCTTATGCGTATAGTAATGTGGGAACATCACCTGCTGCAACTTGCCATGAAACTTCAAATGCTTGGGCAGCAATAGTTTCGTTGAAAGCTCCAGTAAATGCTGGTGCTGGTGGTTGGTGTGTTGACAGTACTGGTGCTTCAAAAGAATCAATTAGTCTTGGTGCAAGCGTAGTTGCTTGTCCATAATTTATTGTGAATTTCTTAAAGACGAAGGCCATTCTGATTTTAAGTCAGGATGGTTTTTGTTTGTGGATGTATTTGCTTATACTTCCCGTTTATTGGTATAATTAATGTGTTTAAAAGGCCGACTTTTAATAAAAAAACTATTTATACTTTTTATGAAGAATTTTAAAAAAGGTTTTACATTAATTGAACTTTTGGTCGTTGTTGCTATCATTGGTATATTGGCTTCAGTTGTTTTAGCATCTTTGAATAGTGCTAGAAGTAAAGGTGCAGATGCAGCTGTGAAGTCAGATCTATCAAGTGCTCGCTCACAGGCTGAACTTTTTTATAACAATAATGGAGCAACCTATGAGGGTGTCTGCGCTCTCACGGGGACTTATGTTGTTGGTCCTATGGTTAATGCAGCAGAAAAAGCTTATGGTAATTCTACTCCCACTGTATATGCAGACGCTACAGCAAGTACATATAATACTGCCCAGTGTCATGATAATATCTTAGGTTGGGCAGCTATCGTTCCATTGAAAGCTTCTACTTCTGGTTCAATTATTGCTTGGTGTGTTGACAGCACTGGTGCTTCTGGTCAAGAGACTGCGGCCTTGGTTGCTGGTGGTACATATCCCACAGGTTATACTTGCCCATAATTTCGTTAAAAATTTATTAAAAAATAAGACCACTTTTGCTTACAATGAGAGTGGTCTTTGTTTTTTGTATTTGGTATAATTATTGGGTTATAACCTATAATTTAAAATTATTATGATATTTACAATCACAATTCTTTTCTTTGTCCTGGGGCTTATTATTGGAAGTTTTTTGAATGTCGTTATTTTTAGATTTAATTCCGGACGTTCTTTTAAAGGGAGAAGTGGTTGTATGACTTGTCAAAATCAACTTTCTTGGTATGAGCTTTTCCCTGTGCTAAGTTTCCTTGTTCTCAAAGGAAGATGTAAAAATTGTAAAGCGAAAATATCAATTCAATATCCATTAGTTGAGCTTTTTACCGGTTTAATTTTTGCTCTATTATTTTTAAAGTTTCAGGATCTTTTTTTTGTAGATACATTTGTTTTTTCTATTTCTTACGCTTATTATGTCACGATGTTTTCTATTCTTTTAGTCATTGCAGTCTATGACCTTCGTCATAAAATAATTCCTGATATGCTTTCTCTTATTTTTGCTATCATTACTTTTATCGGTTTATTTTTCTTTAATGATTCTGGTTTATATCTCCACATTCCAACTGTTTTAGAATTCTTATCTGGGGCATTGCTCGCTTTGCCTTTTGCTTTTATCTGGCTTATTTCAAGAGGCGCTTGGATGGGTCTTGGAGATGCAAAACTTGCTGTAGGCTTAGGCTGGCTTATCGGCTATAGCAGGATTCTTTCTGGAGCAGTGATGGCTTTTTGGTCGGGTGCAATAATAGGTCTTATCCTTATAATCTTTTCTAAAAAACATGGAATGAAAAGCGAGATTCCATTTGCCCCATTTTTGGTTTTGGGTGCTTTGGTTGCATTCATTTTTGAGTTGCATCTTTTTCCAATTGGTTTTTAATTAGATATGATTAAACAAATTCGCAATTCTAAATTCGCAATTCGTAATTGCCAGAGGGGTATGACTTATGTAGAACTTATTGTGGTTTTGAGTATTTTTTCTGTGATGACTTCTATTGTTCTTTTCAACTACAATGCTTTTGAAGCAAATGTGAATATAAAAATTTTAGCAAATGATATTGCCTCAAAAATTGTTGAAGCACAAAAAGATTCTATTTCAGGTAAACTTAATCTAAATGCTCCTCTTGATTGGAAACCATCTTATGGTGTTTATTTTGATATTTCTAATAACAAAAATTTCATTTATTTTGCTGACCTTGTTCAAAATCATTCATATGATTCTTCTGTTTGTGGTAGTGGGGGAGAGTGTTTAGACAGTATTAATATAACCAAAGGTAATTATATTTCTAGAATAGATAGTTATTTAGGTGTTACTGCCACCCCAATCACAACTCCTTTGTCCATCACCTTTAAAAGGCCAGATTCTAGTGCTATTTTTAGCTCAAATGGGGTATTATTAACTGGCTTTAATTATATTCAAATCACTATTTCTTCTCCTCAACCAGCCAGCTCAACAATAAAAGTATATCCCTCAGGAAGGATTCAAATTAATTAAATGCAAAAAATAAATTTACAAAAAAATAAAGGGTTTACAATTATAGAAACAATGATAGCGATTTCTATTTTTTTGGTAGTTGTTACTGTCGGCATGGGGTCTTTGTTGAACACAACATTACTTCATAGAAAATCTCAAGATATGCGTTCCATTATGGACAATTTGAGTTTCATTATGGAAGATATGTCTAAAAATTTACGAATAGGATATAGTTTTCATTGTGGCAATGACTTATTAAATCTAGGCAACCCATTAAGTTGTGTAAATGGAAAAGTGATAGCATTCAAATCTGTTTTAGGAGATCAATGGGTTTATAAAATTGAATCCCTTGATGGCGGAGTCACTTATAATTTAAGCAAATCTGTTAACGGCGGGGCAACTTGGACCCAATTAAATCCTAGTGAAATAAATTTCGGTGGGTCTTCTAGTTTTTCTGTGACAGGAGCTGAAGCACCACCAGGAAATACACTTCAACCATTCACAACGATTAGATTAAATGGGTCAATAACTTCTGAAAATAATGTTGTTACGCCTTTTTCATTACAAACGAGCATTTCGCAAAGGTTAGTAGATATTTAAAATGATTAAAATTTTTAAACAAAAAAATAGAGCTTTTACCTTAGTAGAGACATTGATTGCTCTTTCCATTTTTTCTGTTTCAGTGGTAGCTTTAATGTCTTTTTTGTCTCAAGGGATTTCTAATACTGGTTATGCAAAAGATAAAATGATAGCTACTTATTTGGCGCAAGAAGGTGTGGAATATCTTAGAAATATGCGTGACAGCTATGTTTTGTATAGCTCAACGACTGGCATAGATTGGAGTAATTTTAAAGCAAAATTGGCTCCATGTAACCCAGATGGGGAATGTGGTTTTGATGCCTCTCTTTCTGTTACCGATAATAATGCTATTTTTAAATGCTCATTACATTTTAATCAATGTAAACTATTTTTAAGTAATGGAAATTATAATAGTACTTCTACAGGCAGTGACTCTGGTTTCACTCGTACTGTCTGGATGGATACAGCAGGCTTAGGTCAAGACGAGGTGAGAATTTCCTCCACAGTTTCTTGGACACAGGGAACAACTCCATATAACATCACTTTAACAGAAAATATATTTAACTGGGTGGAATGATGAAGAAAAAAGAAATAAAAAAGAATAGAGGATTCGTTTTACTTTTTGTTATTGTAATCTCAAGTATTATTTTAGCTATAACACTAGGGGTTGCGAATATTGCGTTAAAAGAAATTAAATTTAGCACGGAAGCTAAAGATACTAATAATTCTTTTTTAGCTGCTGATACTGGTCTCGAATGTGCTCTTTATAATGACAAATCTACAGTCAATGCTTTTACTAGTCCTAGTCCTGCGACGATAACATGCAATGGTAGCCCTGTTACATTAAATGGAACTTCTCCTTCTTGGAATTTTATACTCTCTGGTCTTGGGAGCGGGGGGCAAGGTTGTACAAAAGTAACTATTGATAAGTCTGCTACTCCCACGACTGTTATTACTTCTAAAGGATATAATATTGGTGACGTTTCTTGTTTATCATCTAATCCAAATCGCGTTGAACGTGAGCTAGAAGCAACATTTTACGACAACGCTCCCATTATGCCTCCTACAGAATTAACCATAGATGGTAATATGGAAATTAACCCAGTAGCCAATTGGCCAGTTCATGTTTTTGGGGGAACTCCTCCTACCACAAGCGTGGAAACTACTATTAAGCACGCAGGTTCTCAGTCTATTAAGCTTGCCGATTTAGATGATGGTTGGGGAGGTTTTTTTTATCAATCAATTCCAGTCACGGTTGGTAAAACATATACAGCTTCAGGTTGGTTTTACAGACCATCAGTCAATGGCAACGCTTGCTCTTTTATGGTTGGAAATACAACCAGTAATGTAGTTGAACGTTGGAAATATACAAATCAGACAATAACAACTACTGACACTTGGGTACAAAAAACTGTAACTTTTGTTTCCGCGGATACAACTTTGGTTATTCAAGGGGATTTAACAAATAATAGTATTGGAACATATTGCTATATGGATGATTTTTCTCTCATGGCTCAGTAAGGTAGAATAATTTCCTTAATTATTTTATATGAACAAAATTGAAGCTCAAAAAAGAATACAAAAATTGCGAAGCGAAATCGCAAGATTGCGGGATGCGTATCATACAAAAGATATTGGCACCGATGAAATTTATGATTCTCTAACTAAAGAATTAAAAAAACTTTTAGAACAATATCCTGAATTTAATGATTTAAATGCAGGAGAAAACAGAGTAGCCGGAAGGCCTTTAGAGAAGTTTGAGAAAGTAAAAC
>JAKALG010000051.1 GCA_021813235.1 bacterium | reverse complement strand
TAGGGAGCGGAGATATCTCAATCACACCCTCTCAATGGACAACAACTTCAACGGGTATCTTTTATAATGGTGGACGAGTAGGAATAGGAACTGCAAACCCTACTACCGCATTAGATGTTAATGGAACTTTGACTGCTAGTATCATAAATGCAGGTACCTTATCGGTTACATCTGTCACTGCGGAACCTTTTAAGGTTATCGGGTCAGCAACTTCGACAATTGATGGAAATGGAGGACTTTCAACTATCGGAGGTTCGCTTTCTGTTGTTGGGACTACCACCCTTAATACTTCATTAAATGGCTTGGTTCTTGCAACAAATGGAGTTCTTTCAGCGGTTACTAACAATTCAGCAAATTGGAATACTGCTTATACCGACAGACTAAAATGGGATGGAGGTTCAACAGGACTTGATGCAGCAACAGGACGTACTTCGTTGGGATTAGGAGACTCTGCAACACTTGCAAGTTCAACGTGGGCAAAGGTAACCAATAATTTATCAGACCTTGCTTCTTCTTCAACCGCTAGAACTAATCTCGGACTTGGAGACTCATCTACACTTGCTTCGTCTACTTGGGCCAAAGTAGCCAACAATCTCTCTGACTTGGCTTCTTCAACAGTAGCTCGTACTAACTTGGGACTTGGTACTATCGCCACACAAGCAGCAAACTCTGTGGCTATTACTGGAGGTACTGGAACATTCAGTTCAGTAACCTCAACGAATGTCTATGTAACTTCTGCGACTTCTACATATCTTGCGGCAGACTCAACTGGTAAGATAATAGCAACATCTACCCCGACATCTTCAGGAGGTTCAAATTATTGGAACGCCACAGGAACGATTGCTCGTGTTTCTAACACATCATTTACCGCAGCAGGTGCCGATTATACTACTATCTATACACGAGGAACTGTTATTAAGTGGACAGAAAGTGCAGCGGTAAAGCAAGCGATGGTAAACTCATCATCATTCTCAACGCCAACAACCACTGTAACCATTATCGGAGATACAATGGCTTCCATTGATGCTTCATCTCTAAAATATGGACAAGAAAAAGCACGTTCATTTAATTTTGCTATTGCGGGAACAATCGGTGCAACATCAACAAATATTGCAAATACGTTTATGGCAGAAATGCCTATGAAGATATTTGGTGCTGATGTTTGGGCAGGAACTGCGGGGAACGGCACTACAACTATTGATATTAACAAAGGAGGGACAACGGTATTTGCTACAAAGCCGTATATAAATTCAACCAATCAATCTGGTCTTGGATTTACTGCGGATAGTGGGACGACTTCTGTCTCTGGAGATTTTTGGACAATGGACATAGATGAAACCGCCGCAACAACAGCTATTATTGACCTCTATTCAAAGGTCTTCTGGACACCATTGTACAATTATCTTTATAACTAATGAGGAAATTTTCAAAAATCTTAATAGTTACATTATTGATTGGGATTACAGTTCCTACTTTTTCTCATGCACTTACATTAGGAGAATACATAGGAGCAGGAAGTGGAACGACAAAATTATTATTACATCTTAATGGTAATTCTACTGATAGTTCTGGTAATGGGAATAATGGAACTGATACGTCAGTAACGTATGGACTGGGATATGGAAAGTTTGGACAAGGAGCTGGATTTAATGGGAGTTCGAGTAATATAAAATGTGGCACAACTGGTATTCCTACTGGTGCTGGGGCAAGAACATTAGCAACATGGATGAGATTTGATTCCTTGCCATCAACAAGTGGACAACAGTATGGGATAATTCATTATGGAGACAACAATACAAGATTATTGTTTGGATTTAATATAGATTTTGGTACTACTCCATCTAATGGAATAGCATTAGTAACATATGCAGATGACTTAATTTCTTCATTTATTCCATCAATAAATACTTGGTATAGAGTAGTAGGAACGTATGACGGTAATGTAACACTTAAATTATATGTAAATGGACAAATATATGGAACACGTACACTTAGTGGAGCATTAAATACAACAATGACAGTAAATGGTGTTGTGTTGGGTGCATCACTTGCTGGTGGGGATACGTTGGTTAATTTCTTTCCAGGAAAATTAGATGAGACAATAATAGAAAATAGAGTATGGTCTGACTCTGAAGCACGAAAAGATTACACCTACGCAAAAGGTAGGTTTGGAATAGAGTAATATGAAAACAATCACAATATCAATTCTTACATTCTTTTCATTTGTTGCATTTACTAATGCTGCGGGTATTAAGATAAACGGAAAGATATTGTCTTCTGCTGAGTACAAAACAAAGAAAGTTGATGTCGTTGCAAAAGTTCGGAACAGTAAAAACTCCCCGATAACATTCTCAGAAATGCAGGAATGGGCAGATATAGCTGGACAAGAAATCAAATCAAAGAATTGTAGATTCTATACAATGGTCAATATAGTCGAGCGAATAAATCAATGTATTGAGAGATGAAAGAAAAGATAAAGAACGTTCTAAATAGGGAGATAAGGGGTGCAATTAAGATTGGATCCCTAGTCACTATTGGAATTGGCTTGATAATAACATTGGTTGGGTTTGTTTATGAAATAACAGTATCTTCTCTAAAAGATAGTGATGTACAAATAAAAGCAAGTATTAAAAATGTTGAGGCAAAAAATATTGAACAAGATAAATCGATAAATACGATAAATACGAACTATCTATTGTTAAATCAACAAATGATTGATATAGCGGAAACGGTCGGAGTCCCGCAGTCTAAAATAAAACGTTGGGAAAGAATAAAAGAAACAAATAATGGAAATTAATCATGGATATATAAAAGATGAGAGAAAGCCAGAGGACTATATATTTGGTGCCTCATCTTTGTCACAAGAAATTTTGCAAGAAGATGGTCAGTGGGACAAGTTTTTGCCACCGGATGATTTTCAATGTGAGAGAGGAGTAGAAACATATAATTGTAGTGGTTATGGGACCGCAGCATGTCTTGAGATACTTATGAGAAGGCTATTTAATGCCCCAGCAAGCTATTCTGAGCGTTATATTGGCATTTGCGCGGGAACTAACCCAGAGAAGGGAGGAAACAGCCCACAGACGGTTATAGAGACAATAAGAAAGAAATGTGGAGTAATACCAGACGAGATGCTCCCTTTTGCGGAAAGTATTAAAAGTGTCGAGGAATATTACACACCGAAACCAATGTCCGCGGATCTTCTTAATATGGGGATTACGTGGCTCAAGAAATACAAGGTCTCTCATGAGTGGGTAAAGAATGGCGATCCTGAATCCATGAAACAAGCATTGAAACTTTCTCCTCTCGGAGCTGCTGTGTATGCGTGGAGAATTGGTCCAAATGGATATTATATTCGCGGTGGGGAAGACACTCACTGGATTTGTATTTACGGATATGTCGATGGACAATATTGGAAATGTTTTGACAGCTATGATCAAACTCACAAGAAACTTGACTGGAATTTTGGATTTTCCAGCGTGAAAAGGTACCACATCGATTACACAGACGAAAATAAAACACAACAGATTTCTATAATTGAGAAACTCATCTTATTACTTCAAAAACTCATTCAAACAATGGGAAGTGTGATAGGATTATGGAAACGCTAAAACTCATCCTAGAATACCTCATGATCCTGTTCGGATTCGTGAAGAAAGAAGAAAAACCCATTGATTATGTACCTACAACACCAAAACCAATTCAACAACCTATGTCAGAACAACCAATAGAAAGTGAAAAGACAAGATTACAGAGACGATGCAAACTCATTTGTATCGAGGAGGGCCTTACAAATGGTCAGATAAAAGACATGATGGCCACCATTACTGCAGAGTCAAACTGGAACCCAAAAGCGATCCGCGAGAACAAAAGCAAGGGAGTTGTTGTTTCGCGCGACTGGGGAATTTGCCAACTCAATGATTACTGGTATCTTCGTCCACTCAAATTGACAAGCGATCAGGTTGTCAATGATCCTGAATTATCAATGCGAATTATGGCAAAAGTATGGGCAACCGGGAAAATAATAGTAGACGGCCAGACACTTTACTTCTCTAAAACTGATTGGATTCCATACCGTACAGGGAAGTATAAGGATTTTCTCAATGTGGTATAATAAAGAAAAGGTCGCGAAATCATTATCATCATGATCTCACCAGTATTTATAGAAGCATTAAAAAAGGGAGCAATCTCTTTGGCGTGGCGTGTTTTATTTCTCGTTATAACTGGGATAATTGCAATTATTGGAAATTCATTGAACCTTCTCAATCTATCACCAGAAATAGTCGCATTTATTGGCCTTATTCTTGGAGAAATCTCTAAACAGGTTAGCGTATGGGAAAAGACAAAGCTAGGAGTAGCGCGGCGTCTCGGAAAGGAAATATAGTTATCAACAAGCCCCCGGAAAGGGGGTTTGTTATAATAAAAGAGATGAAGGAGTGCAAGAATCCTCACATGAATTTTTAGAATTTCATTTCACTTTTCATCACCTTCACTTACTCCGCATCTCATGACAAGATGCGGATCATGGGGAAAAGGTGGCCGGTTGTAAGGCATTACGATTTGGTTTGCGAGTTCAACTCTTGCGTCCCCAACATAAGCACATTATAAATTATGGTTCATTGATGGGGGAGGAGAATAGATGGGGAGAGCGCTCATTGTCTATTTTCAATAGCGGTTCAACTCCGCACGCTTAGGCGATAGATGTTCGGCTATACATCACTCCCATTCCCCACCAGTGAATCATACGATAGTGGATTAACAGGATGTTGGTTCGAATCCAACACATCAGACGTGATGAAGTAGCTTAATTCTAGCTTGGTAGAGCAAGCAATAGACACCTATGTAGGGTTCTAAGTGAAAAATGCTAGATACACTTAGAACGTGCTGTTAGTCCATTATCCAAATAGTATATTGAGTGCTGTTGTGGCGGAATAGGTAGACGCTTTAGTTGGGTTCTCCAAAAGGAACGTACCAATATGCAAGGTGCAAATCCTTTCCAACAGCATTGAGTATATTATTTATGAAAGAACTGATAAAAACATATGAAGAATATATAAGATTACTTGAAGAAGAAAACGGGCGCCTTACCGTGGTTGCTTTAGTTCACGGAGTTTCAAATAATGAAGAAAAAATAAAACTCGGTCAAGAATTAAGAGATAAAATAAAAAAATTAATACCTAAAATATATTATTTATGAAAATAGCAATAATAAAATGGATTGATTCCGCACTTCACGGAGTTGATACGATAGATGGAGATGACAAATCTCTAGCTCCTATCGAAGGGTTTAGTTGTGGTCTTCTTGTAAAAGAAACAAAAGATGGAGTAACAATCGCTACTGATTATTGGGGTAATAATAGATGGAGAAATTGTGAAACGATATATAGGAAACAAATAAAACACATAACTATAAAAGAGATTAAATCTTAACACCTAAATAGAGAGGTATTTTGTGGAAAGCCAGAATAGTTAATGCATCGCTATTCTGATAAATAAACGAGTTACGGCTACTCCTATCAAGCCAAAGTATCTCTCTATGTGGGTATTAACAAATTAGTGCATATAAGGGGGAAGCAGTACGTCAACCTGCGTAGAGTTCTATTGGTAGGATTAAAGGATTATTAACAGTTACCCGATTACCAATAACAAAGACTGAAACGGAGTAGCGTTTGTTGGCTAATGGCAACCAATCGTAATATCCACTCTCCCCTTGTGTGCATTAACGAATGTGCAAAAAATGCACGAACCTGTTCTAAAATGGAACATGTTAAATAAAGTACATTAACAACGGAGGTGTGATATGAAAACAGAGGCTCCCAATGATAACCATTCTTAAGTTCCTCGCGAAAGGTTGGAAGGTTCAAAAAATCGAGTACGGTTTATCGAACACAGGAAAGCCTTGCAAATTCATTCTCTTTTCTAAAGGGAATAGATTCATTACATTTAATGTAACAACTCACAGAATCGAAACGGTGGAGGTTCTATGAATTGCCCAGCGTGCGGTCTGCCTTACACGAACAAGAAAGAACGACACAAATCTAAGCACCATATTTTCCCAAAACGCTTCTTTCGCGGTGCGGGAGATACTATCGAATTATGCAGGAAGTGTCATTCCGAACTTGAGACATATATACCAAAGACTCACCAACTCTCTAAGGAGAAGTATGTGAGGATAGTCGAGGATTTCCTCGAACGAAAACGCAAAGAGCGTTATTAAAAACCTACCCCTTGATGAGGTAGGTCTTTTTTGTATTGATTCGTCCTGTGCTGACAATTATGGATATACGAACCAATCGAGGCGAG